>JAPOWL010000551.1:0-9575 GCA_026707615.1 Acidobacteriota bacterium
GCCGCCGCTCTCGACCAGCCGCGGGTCCAGTCCCGTGTACTCCGGGAAGATGTACTCGAGCTCCAGCCGGTCGACGTAGGGCAGATCGACCACGTCGAGGGTGAAGGTCGGCGACTCGACGCCGGCCGCCTCGACGAAGTACTCCGTCGGCGCCTCCAGATCGAAGAGGAGCACCTCGAAGTTGCCGGGCACGATCTCGCCGTCCTCGGTCTCCAGCGGAATCAGGGCCAGCCGGTCGAAGGCGCCGTCCTCCTCGGACCGCATCAGGAGGTCGACCTCTGCCGCCTCGAAGCCGACGAGCTGCGCCGTGATCGGTTGATCCGCGCCCCGGGCCACGGTGGCGTCCCCGGGGGACACGTCGATCCGGTAGGGGCTGGCCGCCTCGACGCTCCCGGTCGGCGTGAGCAGAGCCGAGATTCCGTGCCGGAGATACGCCGGCCCGAAGACGAACAGCAGCACGGCGGCAAGGCCGGCCGCCAGCAGCAGGCTGGACGACTGCCGCAGCGACTGCTGCTCGACCCCGCGTCCCATGTCGATGTCGCGAATCCGCGCCACCGCCGACGCGATCAGGCGCCGCACCAGCTCCGGCGAGTGGTCGGCCACCGCCTCGCGCTCGCCGCGGCCGCTCTCCTCGACGGCGCTCAGCACGGTCGCCTTCAGCGAAGGCTCGTGCTCCTCTATGTACAGGGCGACGCGCTGGTCGGACACCCGTCGCATGACCGGGCGGACGAAGAGCCACCAGCCCGCCGCGAGGAGCACCAGGTACGTCGCGATCCGGAAACCGACGATCGCACCGGGATCGAAGCGGAAGAGCTCCAGGCCGTAGGACGAGGCCAGCAGCGTGCCGAGGGCGGCGGCCACCAGCACGGCGATGCCCCGCAGGGCAACCCGCAGGCGCCAGCGGTTCCGGACGTGACGGACGGCCCGCAGCACCTCGTTCCGATCGCCGGTCATCAACGGTTCGTTGAGCATCGATTCAGCCTCGGATGCGCACAATGACGACTTTGACTGGTCGTGGGCGCTGGTGTATTCCACGCCACACGCCGCCATCTTTACATCGCCGTAACACACCGTCAAGAACCGCGTGAAGGATCGCGCCGAGGTCCGCCGAGGAACATCCCGCAAACTGTTTCCAGAGTGTAGTTTACGAGGATGTCTCCGACCCCGGAGCAGGCCGCGGGCTGCCACCGGCGAGGGCTCCCGTCCGCAAGGCCGCGAGGCTTCGCTCACCGCCCTGCGGCGCCGAAGGTGTGCCGCGACGGAGACCCGCGCGCGTGAGCTTCCTCCGGCACGCCCTCACGGGCGCGTTCGGACTCCGCGCCGGCGCCACTGACGCGGGCGCCGGCGACTCCGCTCTCGCCCAACCCAGTCCTTCAGGAGTCCCCGCCGTTCCACGGCGCGGACTCCTATTCGGCGGTGAGGACCGTGCGCGAGAGGCGGTTCGAGACGACGGTCTCGCCCACGAGGAGCAGGAACGCCGCGACGAGGAGGTACCACCAGACCGACTGGCGGCGCTCGAGGTCGCCGGCGCTGATCTCCCGCACCGGGCCGGACGCCTCGCGCCCCTGCCCGGCGCGACCGGTCAGGGTGCTGGCCAGCTCCTCCGGATCGGCGGCGGTGAGGTCGGATTCCGCGAGGTCGACGTTGACGGCCAGAGTGAGCGGGCGGGGGTCGGCGGCGCGCGCGTCGTGGACCTCGTAGAGCCCCTGCTCGGCGAGGTCGATGAAGCCCGCGCGGTCGCCGGCGCTCACCGGAATGCGCCGGCCGGAGGGGGACATGACGACGAACTCGGCCTCGGCGAGCCCGCCCGTGCCGAGGGCCACTTCCTGTTCCGAGAGGTTCAGCACCTGCCCGGCCGGGAACCACGGCGTCGGCGGCCGGTAGTCGGCCAGGTACTCCGTGAGGCGGTGCACGAACGGAAGGTAGACCGGCTTCTTGGCCAGGTCGTTCCAGAAGCTGTCGAGTCCCGAGGCCCAGAGCAGCACGTTGCCGCGTCCGATCCGCCGCTCGACGAGGGCGGGCTGCCCGTCGTCGAAGCGGGCCAGCGTGACGGCGTCCGCCTGCGGCTCGATCGGCCGGTAGCGGAAGAAGCGGGCCGTCGTCACGTCGCCGCTCCGGGGAGCCGCGAACACCTCGAACACCGGATGCGTGTAGTCGACGTAACCGAGGGCGCCGCCCCGGCCCGCGCGATCCTGCGGGCTGCCGACGCCGCCGGGCAACAGGTCCGGCGCGCCCGCCGGCCACGTGCTCCGCTCCCCCGCCGCCACGAGCAACCCGCCGCCCGCCTCCACCCAGTCCGCCAGAGCGCGGCCGGCGTCGCCGGGGGGGGCACCCACGTCGTTCAGGACGACCACCTGCCGGTCGTCGAGGTCGGGGGCCTCGAGCGCCCCGAGCGTCGTCGAGCGCACGTCGAAGGCCGGAGCGGAGCCGATCCCGAGGGCGCGCGTCAGGTACAGATCGGCTTCCGGCGTCGACCGCACGATCCCGACGACGAGCACGCGCACGACCTGCCCCGGCGAGATGACGAAATGGAAGACGTCGTCCGCCGGCAGGGTGTCCGCCTCCACGCGGACCGCACCGGGCACCCGCACGTCGGTCAGGGTGACCGCCGCGAAGTCGACCGTCACCGACCCGTTCGCCGGCAGGTCCGCGGTGAGCGTCTCGACCGGCCGCCCGTCCATCTCGAGCGCGACCTCGAGGCCCTCGATCGCCGCCGCGCCGCGGTTGGTCAGCCGCGCCCCGACCGCGACGCGCTCGCGCCCGGAGAAGTACTCGCGCTGGAAGAGCACGCCGGCGACGCTGACGTTCGCCGCGGCGACGTCGGTCCCGATCGGGACGGGCGTCAGCACGGCCCCCTCGGGGAAGCGGATGCCGGCGGCGCTGTCGACTCCCGAGCGCTGGAAGTCGCTGATCATCACGGCCTCGAGACGCGGCAGCTCCGAGCTCTCGAAGATCCCCTCGGCCAGCTTCAGCGCGGGCCCGTAGCGGGTGACTCCGGCGCCGAGCTCCGCGTCGCGGATCAGTCCCCGCAGGCTCGCCCGCTCGGTCGTAGACCGCGGTCCCGCCGCGGCGCCGCTGTCGAAGAAGATGAGCGTCGCCCGATCGTCGGGGGCCAGCCCGTTCACCGCGTCGCGGGCCGCGTCGCGGGCGCGCTCCCAGTGGTCGGCGAAGCCCATGCTGTACGACCGGTCGAGGAGGATGACCACCTCGCGCGCCCCGTCCGTCACCGCCGCCAGGGCCGGCGAGCGGACGAAGGGCCGCGCGAACGCGAGCACCAGCAGGGCGAGCGCGGCGCAGCGCAGCAGCAGCAGGAACCAGTGGCGGATCCGCTGGCGCCGGAACGAGTGGAACGGGATGCGGCGGACGAACATCAGGGAGGGGAACTCGATGACCTCCTTGCGTTCGCGCTGAATCATGTGAATGACGATCGGCACGGCGATCGCCGCGAGCCCCAGCAGGAACAGCGGCGCAAGCAGCCCCATCAGCGGGTCCTCGTCAGTTTGTGCCGCATCGCCAGGTACTGAAAGAGTGCATGGTCGAGCGGCTGCGACGTGTTGAACATGGCGTAGTCGATACGGTTCTCACCGCAGAGCTTCGACAGTGCGGCGACATGCTCCTGCACGAGCTGGCGGTACTGCTCGCGCAGCTTCTCGGGCACCACCGGCAACTTGCGGCCGGTCTCCAGGTCCTGGAAGCTCGTCGCGTCGTCGTAGGGGAAGTCGATCTCGGCGGGATCGAGCACGTGGAACACGAGCACGTCGTTGCCGCCGTAGCGGTACGGCTTCAGGGCGTCGACGATCGCCTGCGGCTCGTCGTAGAAGTCGGAGATGAACAGCAGGATGCCCCGGCGCTTGAAGAACTCGGTCGCCTTGAAGAGGGGGCGCTCGAACGACCCCGGACGCCCCGCCTCGATCCGATCGAGCGTGTGGAGCACGACCTCGAGGTGCTTCGCGGAGGGGGGCACGCGCGTCACGATGTCGTCGTCGAACGTCACGAGGCCCACCCGGTCGCGCTGCTTCGTCGAGAAGTAGGTGAGGCAGGCCGCGAGGTAGCGGCCGTAGTCGAGCTTCGACACCCCGCCGCTCGTGAAGCTCATCGACCGGGAGACGTCGAAGAGGACCGAGAAGTTGGCGTTGGTGTCGGCCTCGAAGGTCTTGACGTAGAAGCGGTCGGTCCGCGCGAACACCCGCCAGTCCATGAAGCGGATGTCGTCGCCGGGCATGTACATCCGGTGCTCGGCGAAGTCGATCGACACCCCCAGGTACGGCGCCTTGTGCAGGCCGTTGATGAAGCCGTCGACGACGGTGCGCGCCAGCAGCTCGAGGCTGCCGATGCGGGCGAGCGTCTTCGGATCGACGAAGCGCGCCCCGGGGGCGGCGTGCTGGGCGTCCATGGCTACATCCGCGAGGCCGGCTCCGGCACCGCGTCGAGCAGCTTGTCGACGATCTGGTCCGACGTGACGCCCTCGGACTCGGCGTGGAAGTTCAGCAGGATCCGGTGGCGCAGCACGGGATGCGACAGGGCGCGGATGTCGTCGAAGCTGACGTGATAGCGGCCCTCCATGATCGCCCGCGCCTTGCCGCCGAGGATGAGGTACTGCGCGGCGCGGACGCTCGCCCCGTAGGCCACCCACTTCTGGACGAAGTCGGGGGGGTTGGGCTCCTTGACGCGCGTGGTGCGCACCAGGTCCAGCGTGTAGCGTAGCACCGCCTCCGACACGGGCACCTTGCGGACGAGGTTCTGGAAGCGGACCAGGTCGGCGCCGGTCACCGCATGCCGGAAGTCGGGGTCCTGGACCACGGTGGTCGTCCGGACCACCTCCATCTCCTCGTCGAGCGGGGGGTGGTCGATGACGATGTGGAACATGAACCGGTCGAGCTGGGCCTCGGGCAGCGGGTAGGTCCCCTCGAGCTCGATCGGGTTCTGCGTGGCGAACACGTAGAACGGCTCCTCGAGCGGGTAGGTGCGCCCCTGCACGGTGACGCGGTGCTCCTGCATCGCCTCGAGCAGCGCCGACTGCGTCTTGGGCGGCGTCCGGTTGATCTCGTCGGCCAGCAGGATGTTCGTGAAGACCGGTCCGGGCGCGAACACCATCTTCCGCCCGCCGGTCTCCGGGTCGTCCTGAATGATGTCGGTGCCCGTGATGTCCGACGGCATCAGGTCGGGCGTGAACTGAATGCGCGAGAAGCGCAGGTCCAGAACCTGCGCCATCGTCTGGATGAGGAGCGTCTTGGCCAGCCCCGGCACCCCGACGATCAGGCTGTTGCCGCCGACGAACAGCGTCAGCAGGGCCTGGTTGATGGTCGCGTCCTGCCCGATGATCAACTTGTGCAGCTCGGTGAGGATCTGCTCGCCGCCGGCCTTGAGCCGATCGGCCAGCGCCACGTCGTCGGGGGCCTCGAGCTCGGCCGGTGCCTCGGGGCTGGTGATGTCAGGTTGCACGCGTCTCTCCTTCGATACGAACCGCCGGTCGGGGAAGTCTGCGCGGTGAAGCGGCGCGGGCTCCCGGAGGCCCGGTCGTGCGGCAAGTCGGAGCCGCAGGCGACGATTGCCGGGCTAGTGGGTCAGCGCATACATCAGGTAGTTCACGCCGAACTTGTACGCCTCGTTCGACAGATCGATCGGGACCCAGCCGGTGTCGGAGTACTCCCAGTACTCGCCGATGTCGTTGTTGTAGTTCGCGATCGCGATCATCCGCCCGGTGGGATCGTTGTCCTCGAAGATGCCGTGGAACTCGACCGGCGGGCCGTACACCGGCGGCATCTCGAGGCTCTCGATCTCGAAGAACGACTGGAACACGGGGTGCGCCAGGTCCACCGGCAGCAGCCGGGCGTCGGGCAGGACACGCCGCATCTGCGCCTCGAAGTTGTCCCAGTGGCCTTCCCAGAAGTCGTCGAAGATGAGGAAGCCCCCCTTCTCGACGTAGCGCCGGAGGCCGAGCACCTCGGCCTCGGACGGATACCAGTGGCCGGGCTCGGCCATGTACGCGATCGGGAACTTGTGGAGCTCCGGGTCGTCGAGGGCCAGGACGTTGCCCCCGTTGGGGCCCTGGAAGGGATCGATGTACGTGACCTCGTCGAGGATCCTCGTGAGGTTCCGCTCGGCCCGCGGATAGTCGTGGGCCCAGGTGATGAACTGCGGGAGCGGACCGCAGCGGCGGCTCTGCGCGGCATCGTAGCGCAGCCGGACGAAGACCAGCTCTCCGGTGTACGCGGTGTTGCAGGGCGCGACGTCGGCGACGGCGAGCCCGGCCGTCGCGGCCAGCGCGCCGAGCACCGCCGCGCAGGCGACGCCGGCCGCCCATTGGCGGCCGCGGCGACGCCCGGTCGACACCGGCATCGCCTATCGCCCCTCCTCCGGCACGCCGCGCGCCGCCTCGAGCCGGCGGATCTCGCGGCTCTTGAGGGCGATCTCGACGAGCAGCGTCTGGAGCTGCCGCTCGTACTGCTCGGCGTCGAGCCCGCCGCGCAGCCCGCGGAGCTCCTCGACGCGCGCCTCGAGTGCGGCACGCTCGTCGTAGAGGGGCCGGAGCTCCGGATCGTCCGGGAACGCCATGGCGGACGCGGTCGCCTCGCCGGAGGTGAGGAAGAGCGTCCGCGCCATCCTCCCGTCGCCCTCGAGCGGATCGGGCTCCAGCGCGCCCGCGCCGTCGCCGTTGTCGTCGAGCAGCGCGTGCTCCGTCAGCAGCAGGCCCTCCGCCTCGTACGCCTGGGCCACCCGGAGACGCGCGTAGGTGAAGGCCTCGAGCATCGAGACGCGGCCGTCCTTGTTCACGTCGGCATCCGACTCGCCGTCGGCGAAGGCGTCGACGAAGTGGCCGCCGAACAGCGCGGCGTTCCACTCGCGGCCGCTGCGGGTAGCCGTCATCACGAGGCGGTCCGGCCCGGAGAGCGACTCGACGAACGGCCCGCTGGCGCTGGCCGTGTTCACGAAGGTGATGCGCCGGCCGTCCAGGCGATCGAGCAACCCCGCGTAGTCGTCGGCCGCGAGGTCGCGGCCCGGCAGGTTCACGCGCGGCGCGCCGCTCTCGCTGCCGTGGCCGAACAGCACGATGACCACATGGTCGCCGCTCGCGGACCCTTCGGCGAGCGCGTCGACGGCCGCCGCGATGTTCTCGCGCGTCGAGCGGCCGGCGATGCGCTCCGGATCGAGCTCCGGGTCTTCGCCGAGGTAGGTGATCCGCTCCGGCGGGAGGTCGTAGCGCGCCGTCGCCGCCTCGACCAGCGTCGTGGCCCAGGCGTGGAACTGCTCCCGGTAGGTCGGATCCCCGCCGAGGCCCGCCACGACGAGCAGGTGCGCCTGCTGCGCGCCGGCGCTCGCCGCCGCTCCCAGCAGCAGCCCCGCCGCGAGGAGGACGGTCCTCACGCAAGCCCCCGGAAGCGCCGGTAGCCCCACTCGCCGAGGACCAGCGTGCCGAGCAGCAGCAGCAGCACCGGCATGTCCCAGAGGTCGCGCTCCTCGACGACGGTCACGCCCCCGCCCACGAACTGCACGTCGTCGGGCAGCGAGGCGACGGTGTCGGGCGTGTAGCGCCGTCCCCCGGTCTCCTCGGCGATGCGATCGAGGAGCGCCGTGCGCATCGTCGAGTCGTAGTACTCGGCGTCGCTCGGCGCCACCTGCAGCCAGGTCACGTCTTCGCCGATGAGCTCGTCGCCGCTCATCGCCTCGATCCGTACCTCGTAGAAACCCTCGACGGGCG
The DNA here is from genome assembly GCA_026707615.1 of Acidobacteriota bacterium. GTDB lineage: Bacteria > Acidobacteriota > Vicinamibacteria > Vicinamibacterales > UBA8438 > JAGWAJ01. The sequence goes on from JAPOWL010000551.1 coordinate 7,700, forward strand.
GGATGAACGTGGCGCGGTACTCGCCGTCGGCCTCCGCCGTCCACTCCATCCGGCGGTCGGTGAAGTCCCCGTCCGGATGGGTCACCGAGGCGATCACGGCGCTGTTGTTGATCTCCTCGAAGTTGGCGTCGCCCACCGTGGCCAGGATCGTCACGGCCTGGCCCGGCTCCACCCGTTCGGCCGGCAGCTCCGCGGTGATCTGATCCGGCACGCCGTCGACCAGCCACCGGAGCATGCGCCGCCAGAACGTCTCGTGCGTCATGTCCTCGACCGCGATGTCGGCGTGCATCTGCCACATCCACGAGTCCTGCACGGGAAACGCGAGCGACTTGCCGGCCCCGTAGCGCTGGAAGGCCAGCACCACCAGGTCGTCCGACGCGCTCGTCAGCAGCGTCGTGGCGCCCGGCTTCACCTCGGTGATCGGGTTGACGATGGTGATCGGCGGCAACTCGTTCCAGCGGTCGACCGACAGCTCCTCGCTCTCGGCGATCTGGGTGGCGGCGTGGGTGGCGCCGGCCCGCGTGGGCTCCACGGCCACCTCGACGAAGAAGTCCTCCTCGCCTTCCGCGTCGCCGAGCACCACCGGAAGCACGTCGGCGACCGGCGTCCCGGCATAGCCCCCCTCGGCGAACGACCGCTGGCTGCCGAGCATCAGCAGGCCGCCGCCGCGGTTGTTGACGAAGTCGGCGATCATCCGGAGCTGATCGGGCGTGAAGTAGTTGGCCTCGATGCTGCCGAGCACGAGCCCGCTGTAGCGGTACAGATCGGCGCGCGTGGTGGGGAAGCCGCCCACCAGGTCGTCCGCGTCCTCGACGTCGAGGCGCATGAACTTGTTCTCCGCCGTCCGCTGCAGGATCGAGACGTGGAGATTCTCGTCGTCGGCCACCGCGCGGCGCAGGAACTTCACCTCGAAGCGCGGCTCGCCCTCGAAGTACAGGACCTTCTCGCTGTGGTTCTCGACCAGCATCAGCGCGTCGCGCACGTTGTTCTGCGTGACCATCTCGCCCGGACGGGGCGAGACGCGGAAGGTGAACAGGCGGGGCCCCTCCTCGGCCGCGGTGAACCGCAGCCGGACGGTCCGCGGCTCCCCGTCGCGCCCGAGCTCGACCTCCTCGGAGCCGACGATGCGGCCCTCGTCCTCCACCTGCACGGTGACCGTCTCGCCCCGGTAGCCGCGGTGCGTGACGACCGCGTCGACGACCAGCGCCGCGCCGCGCAGCACGCGGCGCGGTGTCTCGACGCGGCTCAACTGGATGTCGCGGTCGAAGGTCTCGCGGCCGAGACCCACCGTGAACACGGGGATGCCGGCCGCCTGGATCGGCAGCAGCGACTCGCCGAGGCCGCCGTCCGCGTTGTCGGCCCCGTCGGTCACCACGACCAGCCCGGAGAGCGGCACACCCGTCAGCTCCTCGTGCGCCCGCTCGAGCGCCTGCCCGAGGTGGGTGCGCGTGCCGCGGTAGGTCAGCTCGTCGACGTCGCCGAGCCGATCGGTCTCCGTCGAGAACCCGAAGAAGCGAAGCGCGAAGCGCTCCTCGAGCGCGGTACGGAGGTCGCCGCCGGCCCGGAGCCGGTCCTCGACGAAGCGCAGCCGCTCCGTCTCGTCGCGGTCCGCGATCTGCATGCTGCGCGAGTCGTCGACCAGCACGCCCAGGAAGTTCTGCTGCGGGACGACCGACGAGAGCACGACGACCGGCTGCAGCAGGCAGAAGGCCACGACGGCGATCGCCCCCAGCCGAATCGCGGCCAGGACGGTGCGATCGAGCGGCTGGCTGTTGCCCCGGACCTGCGCGTAGGTCCTGAGCGTGAGGGCGGCGGCGACGGCCGCGGCGCCGAGCGCGATGGTCCAGGGGGCCCGGATGGCGAAGTCGCCCTGCTC
>JAPOWL010000551.1:9585-11822 GCA_026707615.1 Acidobacteriota bacterium
CCTGCTCGAAGACGAGGGGGCGGTACTTGAACAGGAACTCGAAGATCGGTTCGAACATCGGTCTCGCGGGTCTTGGAGCCTGCGCCAAGCGGCGCCGGCTCCTAGTGGCTCATCGCGTAGACGATGAAGTTGATCCCCATCTCCACCGCGAAGGTGGAGAACTTGAGGGGGTACTCGGGGCGCTCGGCCCACTCCCAGGCGTCTCCGAGGTCGGTGTTCCAGTTGATGACGACCATCAGGCGCCCGTGCTCGTCGAAGATCCCGCGGGCGTGGGCCTCGTATCCGTCCTGCTCCCAGGTCCGGCCGCCCCAGAAGTTGCCGATCGCCGGCACCTGCAGTATCTCGTCGATCCGGTAGACGGCATTGAAGATGGGGTGGTCCAGCGGAATGTCGACGATCGGAAGCTCGGGAAACACGCGCCGGATCTGCTGCTCGAAGGTCGCCCACTGCCACGAGCCCCAGAAGTCGTCGATGACCAGGAACCCGCCCGCCAGCAGATAGTTGCGGAGCCCCTCGATCTCGGCCGGGCCGAGCGCGATGTCACCCACCTCGAGGGCGTACAGGAACGGGTACTTGCGGAGCTCGGGGTCGTCGAGGCGGATGGCGTTCTCGTACTCCGACGCATCGATCGAAATCAGCCGGTTGACGATCGTCATGAACTGCCGGTCGGACTTCGGGTAGTCGATGGCCCAGCGGTTCCAGCCCCAGCCGCTCGAGTAGATGGCGCGGGTGAAGTAGAACTCGTGGGGACCGGCGGGGCGGCGCATCGTGCCGCGGCGGCGGTCGAGCAGGGCGCGCGGATCGAACGCCTCACGCTGCGCGCCGGCGGCGTGGAGAGACGGCAGGCCGCTTCCGGCCGAAGCCTCCGGAGCCGCCGCGCCGCCTGCCGGCCGGGAGGCGGGAACGGTCAGCATGGCCACGGACAACGCCACCAGCACCGCGATCGGTCCGCCGCGTAACGGCCGCATCTGCTGCTCCCGTCTGTAGAGGGCCGGCGCGCGCCGCGGCCGGCGCGCGGGAGCCGACCCGCAACGAGCCGGGAGGAACCGGGACTGCCATCCTCCGGACCGCGGCGCCGGCCCCGAGACTCGCAGCATAGCACAGCCTACCCGTATACTCTGGGGCTACGCGCAGCCAGGATCCCGCGGCCGAACGCCGCGAGACGTTGCGCCGCACATCGCGAGGAGGCGCCATGCGGATGTCGTCGTGCTCCCTGCCCGTCCCGTTCGGCGCCGGCCGCGCCGCGACCGCCGGCCGAGCTGCCGGCCTGGCCGCCCTCCTGAGCGCCATGGTGCTCGCCGGCTGCGCAACGCCCGCGCTCGAGGGCGTCGAGACCGGCCAGACCGGACGGGACGGCGCGGGTGCGCTCGCGATCCCCGTGCCGCCCGGCGAGCCCGGCGAGCTGCTCGTCGCGGTGCTGGGGATCAAGGCCAATCCGAACATCCAGGGCCCGGAGGGCTGGACGCCGATCGCGGGCTTCGCGGGCTTCAACGGCGCGCTCTGCGGGGCGGACTCGGAAGGCGTCTCCTGCCAGATGAGCATCTTCTACAAGGTGACCGACGGCTCCGATACCGAGGCGACGTTCAGTTGGGGCTCGCGGCGTCACGCGGCGGGGGCGGTGCTGCGCTACTCCAACATCGACAGCCTCGCGCCCATCGGAGCGACGGCCACCGCGCGCGGCACGTCCGCCGCGCCGACGGCCCCGGTGGTCGTGACGACGCGGGCCAACTCGCGCGTGCTGCGGCTGACCGTCGTGGAGACCGACGACGCGCGCAACTTCCTCGTCGGCTCCGAGGTCTTCACCGACGCGCCGAACACGATGCGCTTCAACGTGGCCTCGTTCCCGCCCGCCGCGGACGGCGCCGACGGGTGCGGCCCCCCGATGGCGGACTGCTCCGCCACCGACAACGCCGTCGCCCTCGCCGGGTCCGACAACCGCAACGGCGCGCCCGGCGGGTCCGGCACCGCGGACTGGGAGATCCTCGGCGGCGACCAGTGGCTGGCGGCCTCCATAGAGATCAAGCTCGCCGCCGGAAGCTAGGAGTCTGCGCCGTAGAACGGCGCGGACTCCTGGAGGGTTGGTTGGGCACCAGGCGGAGCCGTCAGGCGACGAATGGTGGGCTAGAGCGAGAGCTCGCGGCGGCGCGCAGGAGTTCGCACACTGAACTCCCGACGTGCCCGAGGCGGCGCGCAGGAGTTCGCACACTGAACTCCCGACGTGCCCGAGGCGGCGCGCA
>JAPOWL010000306.1 GCA_026707615.1 Acidobacteriota bacterium
CCTGATCGGCCTGGCTCTCCAGGGAGTCCCCGGGGTTGCCGACCTGCCCGGAGATCCGCACCGTGGCCGGCCCGGATCCGCGTGCCGCCACCGCCTGCGAGAACCCCGTGGCGGGGTCGATGAAGTCGCGCTCGATCTCCTGTCCGTCGACACCCACGACGGCGACGGCGTCGATCTCGATCAGGAACCGATCCGCCGCGAGGGCGGGGACACCCAGGAGCGTGCTCGCCGGCATGTCGTCGAGCGACAACGCCTCGACGCGGCCGTCGCGATACGCCACGAGGTCGGTGTCCGGATCGAAGTCGACGATGTAGGTCGTCGCCTTCACCACGTCCGCGAACGATGCCCCGGCCTCCGTCAACCGCTCGCCGACGCGCCCCCACACGGACGCCGTCTGGGCCGCGAGGCCGTCGCCGGTGCCGACCTGACCCGCCACGTAGATCGTCCGCACCCCGTGCGCGGTCACCGCTACGGCGCCGCTGAAGCCGTTCGCGGGCGCGAAGCGCTCGATCTCGAGGTCCACGCCCGGCTCGGCGACGACGGCGGTCGCCTCGATCTCGACCCGCAGCGTGTCGATGAACAGCTCGTCCACCCCGACCATCGTGCTCGCCGGCCAGTGGCCCTCGGGGAAGACGGCCGACCGGGCCGCCGCGACGATCGGGTACTGGTCGGGGGTGAAGTCCTTGACGAAGACGCGGATCTTGACGACGTCCTCCGGCGTCGCCCCGGCCTGCGCGAGCCTCTGCACGACGCCCTCGAGCGCCGATTCGGCGTGCTCCTGGAGCGTCTCGCCCTGGCCGACCTGGCCGGACACGTGAATGGTCTTCACGCCGCGGTCGGTCGTGGTGACCACCTGCGTGAAGCCGCCCATGGGGTCGATGTACTCGACCTGGGCCAGGGCGCTGGCCGGATCGAAGCCGGCCAGCAGGACGATCAGCGCGAGAGCGTCCGGACAGGCGCGCCCGACGCTCCGGCGGCGCGTGACTCCTCCCCGGCGACGTGCCGGGGCGACGGGAAGCGAGCTGCTGTACCTCATGAATGGTCTCCTTCGTGCCGTACCTCTATCACGACCGGCCGTCCCTGCGCCCCGATCCGTCCCCGGGGGACGCCGACGGGGAGCCTGCGCGCCGCGCGGAGGCCCGGCGCCGGCGGACGACGCCTCCATCGGCGTCCCCCGGGGCCGGGAGGCAGGGCGGAGCCGCGTTGACAATCGGGCTCCGCGCAACGTACATTTCGAGGATCCTGAATGTTGGACTCCAGTAGGGGGAGGCTGAGAATGAAGCGAACGATCGCAGTGGCGGCGGGGTTCGTCGCAGTCGCGGCGTTGGGAATCGCGCCGGCGCAGGCGGCCGAGGGGGCTCCGACGTTCAACGGCGAGGTCGGGCAGATCCTGCTCGACAATTGCGCAAGCTGCCACCGGCCGAACCAGGTCGCGCCGATGTCACTGCTCTCGTACCGCGACGCACGGCCGTGGGCGCGGGCCATCAAGTCGAAGGTCGTCTCGCGCGAGATGCCGCCCTGGTTCGCCGATCCCCAGTTCGGCAACTTCTCCAACGACCCCAGCCTGAGCGACGAAGAGATCGCGGCCATCGTGGCCTGGGTCGACGGCGGGGCACCGGAAGGTGACGGCCTCGCGCCGGAGCCGCCTCGGTTCGCGGAGGCGGGCTGGAGCCATCCCGAGGGGCTGGACCCGGACTACGTCATCGAGTTCCCGATCGAGTGGCACGTCGATCCGGACGGGGAGACCCCGAACTTCAACCTCTTCCAGCCACTGCCGTTCAACGACGTGATGCGCGTCTCCGCGACGCAGGTGCGGCCCGGCAACTACGCCGCGACCCACCACATCACGACGGGTCTGGTCAACCTTCCGCCGGGAACGAAGCTCGGCCGCGGTCCGGCCTTCCCGGGCGGGCCCGTGATCGACTACGTGCCGGTCGCCGACCCCGACGCCAATCCGGAAGAGGTCGCCGAGGCCGAGGACGCCGAGGACGCGGAAGAGGAGTTGACGGAGGAGGATCGCGCGGCGGCCGAGGAGCGCGCACGCGCGCGGATCGGCTTCGGTCCCTACATTCCGGGGGTCGGCGCCGACGTCGCGAGGCCGGGTCAGGCGCGCGAGATTCGCGGCGACCTGTTCGACTACATCGTCTGGAACATGCACTACCAGGCGACCGGCCAGCCCGAGGTCGCCCGTCCGGCCATCGGCGCCTGGTTCGCCACGGAAGAGGTGACGCACTACCAGCGCACCCTGTCGCTCGACGAGACGACCTCGGAGAACGAGCAGCTCGTGGCGCCGCCGCCGCTCTCCCCCGAGGAGCGCCGGGCCGAAGCGGCCCTCCGGCGGGTGGCCCAGGGCCTCAACCCGCTGCTCGCCCCGATCCCGCCGCAGGACGGCAACTGGACGGTCACCGGCATCGGCGCGTTCCAGAACGACTCGATCATCCAGAGCCTGTTCGTCCACGCGCACCTGCGGGGCAAGGACTTCACCTACGTCCTGACCTACCCCGACGGCCGGGAAGAGATCCTGATGCGGGTCCCGAACTACGACTTCGACTGGCAGTACGAGTACTACCTGGCCGAGCCGTTGCGGGTGCCGGCGGGCAGCACGTTGAAGTCCGTGGCTCGCTACGACAACTCGCGCTCGAACCGCCACAACCCCGCGCCGAACAAGGAAGTGTACTGGTCGGAGCAGAGCTGGGACGACATGTTCCTGACCAGCGCCAACTACGTCATCGACACCGGTGAGGCCAACGACAACTAGGCGCTCGCTGCGGTCGACCGTGACTCCGAGGGGCCGCGCGCGGCGTATACGCGCCGGCCCCTTTGTTCTTCCGCGCTTCAGGAGAGACGAGGGATGACGACCCGGACCTTGCTCGCGGCGGCGCTGGCGGTCGCCGCCCTCGCTCCGCAGATCGCGACGGCGGCCGGGCAGCGCTCGCCGGCCGGAAGGCCGGAGCCGCAGGTGGAGGTGGTCCAGACCGTCGGCTGCGTCGAGCAGCGGATCAGCCAGGAGACGACCTGGTGGCTGACGCGCGCCGTCGAGCCGGCGACGACCGACCCGCGGGTCTTCAACGAGGTCGAGGTGGAGGAAGCGCGCGAGAACACGTCCGGGGACCACGCGTTCCAGCTCGTCGGCGTGGCCGACTTCCTCACGGCGGAGGGACTGCTCCGCTTCGGCCAGCGTGCGATCTTCACCAACCCGGAGCAGATCAACGCCACCGGGGAGCTGCGCGCCGGCCGGACCGTGCTCGTCAAGGGACTGCTGATCGAGTCGGACGACGTCTCGCGCATCAACCTGCTGTCCGTGGTCGGCCTCGCCGACACGTGTGGTCAGGGTTAGTCAGGAGCCCGCCATGACCAGGCTCGCCTTCGCCGCCACCCTCGCCGTGCTGGTTGCCGCCCCCCTGGCCGCGCAGACGCCCGCGGAGGTCGAGCGGGAGCCGCTCGTCAAGCTGCTGCCGGGCGAGACGCCGGTGGACGGCGAGTGCCTCACCGAGCAGGAGCTCGACCTGCTCGCCCGCCTGGAAGCGCTCAGTCGGCCGACGGTCGGCGTCGAGGGCGTTCCGGGCATCGACGACGGCATCGGCGACGACCCGATGCCGTTCGATCCGCACTACTTCATCGGCACCTGGATGATCGAGGGCGTGATCCCGGAGTCGGCCCTCGGCGTGGCAGGCGAGTTCGCGGGGACGGAGACCGTCCGCCACGTGAGCGGCTGCACCTACGAGAGCACCATCGAGGCGACGCTGCCGGCCGGGGCGCTCACCATCACTTCCCGCATGTTCTACGACCGCCGGATGGGCTACCTCGTGCGCCTCGAGGACGACAGCCGGGGCTTCGAGTTCCTCAAGGCCGGTCGCGTCGGCGGCGACCCGGGCGGGTTCTTCTCGCACCACTGGCAGACGCCTCCCGTCGAGAGCCAGGGCGTGCAGGTCCGGCTGCGCGGCCGTACCTTCATCACCTCGCCCTACGCGTACCGCATCCAGCGGCGCATCTCGGAGGACGGCGGTCCGTTCATCAACTTCGGAACCGTCTGGTGGGAGCGCGAGGGCGAGCCCCTGCAGCGCTAGCGCGCCCTGGCGGGCGCGTTGGGAGTTCTACGGCGCAGGCTCCGGGCGCGACGAGAGCCTCCGCAGGTCGTCCAGGATCGCGTACGCGATCGGCACCAGCAGCAGCGTGATGAAGGTGGCGAACAGCACCCCGAAGGCCAGGGAGACCGCCATCGGGACGAAGAACGCCGCCTGCATGCTGCGGTCGAGCATCATGGGAACCAGGCCGGCGAAGGTGGTCAGCGACGTGAGCAGGATGGGGCGGAAGCGGTGACTGCCGGCGCGGCGGATGGCCCGCTGCAGGCCGTCGTCAGCCGGTAGCCGGCGTGCCGGCGTGCGCGGCCCGATCCGGGCGTCCGAGCCGCCGCGCACCGCCGGTTCGGCGGCGGGGCGCTTGCGCTCGCGATTGATGAAGTCGACCATGACCAGGCTGTCGTTGATCACCACGCCGGTCAGGGCGACGAAGCCGAACAGGGACATGGCCGTGATGTCGAGACCCATGATCACGTGGCCCCAGAAGGCCCCGACCAGACCGAACGGGATCGCGCCCATGATGATGAACGGCTGGACGTAGGAAGCCAGGGGGATCGCGAGCAGTGCGAAGATCAGCACCAGGCTGAGCAGGAATCCGGTCCGCAGTGCCTCGACCGCTTCCTGCTGCGCGGCCTGCGCCCCCCGGAAGCTGTAGAAGACGCCCGGGAAGTCCGCCAGCACCTCGGGCAGGATGCGCCTCCGCAGGTCGCGGATGACCGCCGCCGCCGACGTTGCGCCCGGATCGACCGACGCGGTCACGTTCACCGCGCGGTTCCGATCGATGCGCCGGATCGACGCGAAGCCGCGCGACGGCTCCACCTGCGCCACGTGGCCGAACGGCACCTCCCCGCCGTCCGGCGTGCGGATGCGCATGTTGTCCAGGTCGGCAAGCGACCGCCGCTCGTCGCGGGGGTAGCGCACCATGACGCGGACGTCGTCCCGCCCGCGTTGAATCCGCTGCGCCTCCTCGCCGTAGAAGGCCTGACGGACCTGGCGTCCCAGGTCCCGCAGCCTGAGTCCGAGCGTCTCCGCCGCCGGCCGGATGCCCAGCCGCACCTCCTCCTTGCCGGTCCGAAACGAGTCCGCGATCGCGTAGACGCCGGCATAGGACCGCAGCCTGCTCTTGATGGCCTCAGCGGCGGCCCGCAGGCGCTCCAGGTCGGCTCCCGTCAGTTGCACGTCCACGTCCTCACCCGGATTGAGGAGCGACGTGTACAGCTCCACCGCGACCGCCTCGGGAACCGGGCCGGCTTCCTCACGCCACATGTTCCCCAGTTGCTCGCTGCTGTACGAGCGCGACTCCGTGGGTGCGAGCTCGATGGTGATCTCGCCGACGTGCGGCGACGCGACGTCGTTCGAGCCCACCACGCCGAACCGGCCGCCGCCCCGCGCCTGCACCGGCTGGTCGCCGATGGTCGTCGCGACGTGTCGGAAGTACTCGATGCCGCTCTCGTCCGCCAGGCGGGCCCGCAGCCGCGCCGCGCCGGCCTCGTACTTCGCGATGGCCTCCTCGGTCGACTCGACCGGGGTGCCCAGGGGCATCGTGAGCGAGGCGGTCATGAACTCGTTCTCGATCGAGGGGAAGAACCGAAAGCCGGTCCGGCCGCCCAGGGCGGCGCCCGCGGTCAGGATCAGGCTGGAGGCGCCGACCGCCGCGACCACGTAGCGCCAGCGGAGCGCAAGCCCGAGGCAGGGCTCGTAGCCGCTCCGGACGAGCCACGCGAGCGCTCCGGCGAAGCGCTGCTGGAAACGGCGCCACGGGCCGGGTTGCCCCCGCCGGCGGACGTGCGCCAGATGGGCCGGGAGGATGCCGAGCGATTCGAGCAGCGAGGCGAGCAGGCACGGAACGACCACGAGCGGCACGACCCGGAACACCTTCCCGAAGCCGCCCGGGACGAACAGCAGCGGCAGGAACGCCACCGCGGTCGTCAGGACCGCACAGATCACCGGCTTCGCGATCTCCTGCGCCCCCGCTATCGCGCCCCGCACGGAGTCCGGAGCGCTCTCCTGGTGGCGATGGATGTTCTCGCCCACCATGATGGCGTCGTCCACCAGGATCCCGAGCACCAGGATGAACGCGAAGCACGAGACCATGTTGATGGTCACGTCCGCATTCGGCAGGACCGCGAGCGCGCCCAGGAACGAGAGCGGAATGCCGAGGCTGACCCAGAAGGCGAGGCGCAGCTCGAGGAACAGCGTCAACACGACGAAGACGAGCACGAAGCCGGCCGCTCCGTTGCCGAGCATGAGGGCCAGCCGATCCGTCAGGACCTGCGACTGGTCCTGCCAGACGGTCAGCGCGATCCCCTCCGGCAACCACGCCTCCGCCCGCTCGACGTAGTCCCGCACCGCGGACGCCACCCGCAGCGCGCTCTGCTCCCCCGACCGGAACACCGACACCGTGACGGCCGGGCGCTCGTCGAAGCGGGCGTGCTGATCGGTCTCCGCGAAACCGTCGACCACGGTGGCGACGTCGCCCAGGAGCAGACGGCTGCCGTCGGCTCGTGTCCAGAGCATGAGGCTCTCGTACTCGGGGCCCTGGTAGGCCTGCCCGACCGTGCGCAGCAGGATCTCGCCGCGTTCGGTCCGCACGGATCCGCCCGGCAGGTCCAGCGATGACCGGCGGACCGCGTCCGCGACCTGGTCGAACGTGAGCCCGTGGCGGCGCAGCACCGCCTCCGAGACCTCGATGGAGATCTCGTAGGGCGGGGCGCCGGCAATCTCGACCTGGCTGACCTCCGGCAGCGACGCCAGGCCGTCGCGCACCATCTCGGCCACCGTCTTCAGCGTGGCCGCGTCGGCGTCGCCGGAGATGGCGACGTCGGTAACCTGGCTGCGGGTGACCATCGCGCGGATGAGCGGCCGCTCGGTCTCGATGGGAAACGTGGTGATGGCCTGGACGCTGTTCGTGATCTCGTCGATCACGCGCTGGGGGTCGGCACCGAACTCGATCTGCGCGACCACCAGGGCGCTGCCCTCGGAGGCGGTCGACACGATCTCCTCGATGCCGTCGATGTTCTGAATGGCCTCCTCGATGCGGACGACGACGGCGGACTCGACCTCCGCCGGCGCCGCACCGAGATACGGCACCTGGATGCTGACCCGGTCGAGATCCAGCTCCGGGAAGACCTCCTGCGTGATCGTCGCCGCGGCCATCAGACCGCTCACGACGATCGCGAGCATCAGGAGATTGGTGGCGACGGGGTTGCGGGCAAGCCAGGCGATCGCGCGGTTCACGAAGGCCTCATTCGCGGGGCCGGCTCGTAGCCGGGTTGACGAGCGACGTGCGGCTCGGCCACGCGCTGGGCGACCCGCTTCCGCATGGAGAGCACCGGGCGCGAATCTGCGGCTGCCCCCCGATCGTCGTTCGCCGCGTTTGACTCGCCGCCCCCTCGCATGTTACACCGCAGGCCGGCACGTTTCGTGCCCTGACGGGGGGAGATCCACAGGTGGCAGAAGAAGCGAACGAAGCGGCGAACGGATCCGGCCGATCCGCATGGCGGGGCTACGCCCAGGCGGCGCTGATTCTCGTCGTGATGGCCCTTGCGGTGTATTTCGCCCGCGCCCCCGACCGCGTCGACCGTACCGCGCCGGATCGGGCGGCCGAAGGCGTCCGCCCCACCGTCAGGGTGCATCACCCGACTCCGACCGAGCACACGCTGACCGTCGAGCTGACGGGCACGGTGAACCTGCAGGAACGGGCGACCGTGTCCTCCGAAGTCGTCGGTCGGGTGGCCTGGGTCTCTCCCAACTTCGCCAACGGCGGATCGCTGGCGGCGGACGAGACGCTCATCCGCATCGATCCGGCCGAGTTCGAGCTGGAGGTGGAGGCGGCCGAGATGGCGGCCCGGGAGGCGGAGGCCCGGGTCTGGGCCGAGAAGGCCGGAGCCGAAGAGGACCTGCGGGTGTTCGCCCGCGAGAACCCGGGCGTCGAGCCGTCCGCCTCGGTGCGGCGCCTGCCGGCGATCGCCGAGGCCGAGGCCCGGCTGATGAAGGCGCAGGCCGAACGGAAGCTCGCGGAACTGCACCTCGAGCGCACGAGCATCTCGTTTCCGTTCGCCAGCCGCGTGATGAACTCCGACGTCGAGGTGGGCGAGCTCGTGGGCCCGGCGGACCTCGTCGGCGGGCCGGCGGCCCGCCTCGGCATCGTCTATCGACCCGCAGCCCTGCAGGTGGACGCGCCGATCGAGCCGCGGGACCTGGAGTACCTGGATCCGGTGATCGGTCGCGCGGCCCGCGTGGCCGGGGAGATGGCGACGTGGGAAGCCCGCGTGGCGCGCGTCTCCTCGCTGGTCGCTCCGCAGAGCCGCCTCGCGACGGTGTTCCTGAAGTTCGCCGCGGATGCGGACCCGGACTCGCTGCCGGTGCCGGGAACGTTCGTGGAGGTCGACATCGAGGGACCGGTCTACGAGGACGTGTTCGCGCTGCCGGAGACCGTCCTGCAGGAAGGCGACACCGTCTGGGTGGTCCGGGGCGGCGAGCTCGCCTCGTTCGCACCGCACACCCTCGCCCGAACGGAGGCGGGCGTGGTGGTGCGGGCGTTCGACGCGGGTGAGGGCGTGGTCGTCGGCCGGCTGCGCGGAGCCCGGGACGGGCTGGCGGTCGCCGTGACCGAAGCTCCGACGACCACGAATTGAAGGACACGGACATGAGCACCAGCGACGACGAACGGACCGCGCAGGCGGAAGCCGGCACCAGGAAGGGGCCGATCGCCTACTTCGCGGCGAACCCGGTCGCGGCCAATCTGCTGATGCTGGCCCTCTTCGTCGGCGGCGTGGCATCCGCCTACCGGCTCGCCGTGCAGAACTTTCCGGAGTTCGATCTGCGGACCATCACCGTGTCCGTGCGTTCGCCCGGCTCGTCCCCGCAGGAGGTGGAGCAGGACATCAACCGTCGTGTCGAGGAGAGCGTGGTCGGGCTGGCGGGCGTGGAGCGGGTCGTGGCCACCGCCAACGAGGGGTATGCCCTGGTGCGCATCGAGCTGGCGACCTTCGCCGATGCCGGGACGGTTCTGAACGACGTGCGGACCGCGGTGGACGCCATCGAGAACTTCCCGCCGCCGAACGCGGAACGGGCCGAGGTAAACCTGGCCCGCCTGTCGGTCGAGGCCATGACCCTGGCCGTCTCGTCGCCGGTCGCGAGCGAGCACGAGTTGCGGCTGGCGGCCGAGGAGGTGCGCAACGGGCTGCTGGAGCTGCCGTCCGTCTCGCTGGTGACGCTCCGGGGCACGCGCGACCGGGAGATCGCAATCGAGCTGGGCGAAGAAGAGCTGCGCCGCAACGACCTGTCCATGGCCGAGGTGACCACCGCCGTCCGGCGGGCGTCGCTGAACCTCACCTTCGGCGAGTTGCGCACCGAGTCCGGCGGCGTGGTGCTGCACACCGACGCCAAGCGCGACGTCGGCGAGGAGTTCGGGGACATCCCGCTGATCACGAGGCTCGACGGGACCATCGTGACGCTCGCGGACGTCGCCGAGATTCGCGACGGGTTCGTCGACGACGACATCGTGTCGGAGATCGACGGCACGCCCGCGGTGTTCGTGCGCATCGAGGTTACGGAGCAGCAGTCGATCGTCGACGTGGCCAGCGAGATCAGGGGCTGGCTCGCGGCTCACGACCCGCCGCCGGGCGTCGCGATCCGTATCTGGAACGACCGGGCGCAGCCGGCCGTGGACCGCATGTCGGGAATCGCGAGAAGCGGGCTGGCCGGCATCCTGCTGGTCTTCGTCCTGCTTCTGCTCGTGTTCGACCTGCGCGCGGCGACGTGGATCACCCTGGGCATCCCCTTCTCGTTCGTCGGCGCCCTGCTGCTGTTCGGACCCACGAACCTGACCCTGAACCTCGGGACGCTGATCGGTCTCTTCCTGATGGTGGGCCTCGTCGTCGACGACGCCCTCGTGGTCGGCGAGAGCATCGCCTCGGAACGCGAGAGCGGCAAGCGCGGGGTGGAGGCGGCGGCGGCCGGCGCCCGGGCCGTGGTCGGTCCGATCACCGTCGGCGCGTGCACGACGATCCTCGCGTTCGTCCCGTTTCTGTTCGTCACCGCGACCACGGCGCAGTTGGTGAACGTGTTCCCCTACGTCGCCCTCTTCGTGCTCTCGATGTCGCTCCTCGAGGCGTTCTTCATCCTGCCGGCCCATCTCTCGCACGACGGGCGCTGGAGCCTGGAACCGCTGCGGACGGTTCAGGATCGCGTGTGCGCCTGGATAGACCGAGTCCGCGATCGCACCGTGGTGCCGGCCGTGTCGTGGTCCGTGCGCCACGTCTCCTGGACGCTCGTCGGCGGAGGGGCCCTGGTGGTCCTGTCCCTGCTGCTGCTCCGCGCCGAGGCAGTGCGGGTCGTCTTCTTCGACGTGGAGATGAATCCCACGGAGAACGTGCAGGCGAACCTGTTCCTGCCGGTCGGCACGCCGTTCCGAACGACCCTGGCGACCGCCCGGGAGGTTGCGGACGCGGCATACGCGACGAACGAGGAGTTCCCGGGAGAGTCGATCGACACGGTCAGCATCCTGGCCGGCAACATCGTGTCGACCCGCGCGCTGACGGACCTCGCCAACGGCAGCCATCTGGCCGGGGTGCGACTCCAGCTCCACGATCGGCCGCTCCGGCAGGCGTCGCCCTCGGAGGTCGAGCGGGCCTGGCGCCGCAACATCGGGGACCTGCCGTACGTGGAGCGGGCGGAGTTCCACATCGCGCGCATCCAGCCGCGGCCCGGCGTCTCGTACGCGCTGAAGCACGACGACACCGAGACGTTGAGGAAGGCTGCTTTCGAGTTGCGGTCCTTTCTGGCCGCGATGCCGGGGGTCTACGAGGTCGCGGACAGCCTGTCGGACGGGAAGCGGCACCTGGAGATCCAGCTCACCCCGGCCGGGGAGGCGGCAGGGCTGACGCCGGCCGCCATCGGGACGCAGCTCAGAGCCAACTTCCACGGCGCGGAGGTCCAGCGGATCCAGCGCGGCCATGACGAACTGCGAGTCATGGTGCGATATCCCCGCGACCGCCGGCGCAGCCTGCAGGAGCTGGCCAGCGAGCGCGTCCGCCGGGCCGGGGGCGGCGACGTGCCGCTGTCCATGGTGGCGGATCTGAAAGAGACCCGCGACCAGGCTACGCTCGTGCCCATCGACGGCAACCGGGCGGCGACGGTGGAAGCGAGAGCGGACGTCGCCGTAATCACTCCCCTCCAGGCGCGGCGGAGGGTCCAGGAGGAGGTCGTGCCGGAGCTGCTCGCGAGCTACCCCGGCCTGACCATCGAGCCGGAGGGGGGCGTCCGGGACGAGCGGGCCATGCTGGAGACCCTGGGACTGCTGGTGCCCGTCGTGTTGCTAGCGATCTACGCGCTCATGGCGGCCTTCCTGCGGAGCTACTGGAAGCCGCTGGTTGCCGTGGCCGGTTTCCCGCTGGCCTTCGCGGGGGCGGTCCTGGCCCACTGGGTGCTCGGCTGGGATCTCACCGCCCTGTCCCTGTTCGGCCTGATCGCGGTCTTCGGGGTCGTCGTCAACGATGCCCTGGTGCTGCTGGACCGCTACAACGCCATCCGCCGCGAGAACCGGATGCTGCCCGCCATCGCCGCGGCGTCCGCGGCGGCCCACCACCGCTTCCGCGCGGTGTTCCTGACGATTGC
>JAPOWL010000165.1 GCA_026707615.1 Acidobacteriota bacterium
TGTCGAGCTGGCTGACGAGCAGGTTCGTCATCGGCGTGTCCCGCGGGTACTGCAGGTGCCGTCCACCCTTCAGGTGTCCCCCGCTGCCGCCGACCAGCATCAGCGGCAGGTCGTAGTGCAGGTGCTTGTTGCTGTCGCTGAGCGACGCCCCGTACAGCAGCAGCGAGTGGTCGAGCAGCGAGCCATCACCGTCGGGCGTCGACGCCAGGGTCTCCAGGAAGCCCCGGAAGAGCGTCACGTGATAGGTGTTGATCTTCGCCAGTTGAGCCAGCTTCAGCGGGTCGTAGCGGTGATGCGAGATCCCGTGGTGCGACTCGGGGATGCCGATTTCCGGATAGGCGCGGCCGTTGAGCTCGCGGCCCAGCATGAAGGTGAACACCCGGGTGATGTCCGCCTGCCAGGCAAGCGCCGTCAGGTCGAACATCAGGCCGACGTGCTCGGCGTACGACTCCGGGATGCCGATGGGCCGCGCGAGCTCGGGGAGCTCCGTGTCGCTCTTCTCGGAGAGCTGGATGCGCCGCTCGATAGCGCGCACGGCATCGAGGTACTGCGTCACCCGCGCCCGGTCGCCCGCTCCGACTTCCCGCTGCAGCCGCGCGAGGTCGTCGGTGATGGCGTCCAGGATGCTGCGGTCCTTGCGGAACTGCGCCCGCCGCTCCGCCGTCGAGCCGCCCTCGCCGAAGAGGCGCTCGAAGACGACGCGCGGGTTGTTCTCCATCGGCAGCGGCGTCGTCGGATCGCGCCACGCGATGGTGTTCATGTAGATGCAGCTGTAGCCGTTCTCGCAGTTGCCCACCAGGTAGTCGCGGTCGATCGCCAGCTCCAGCGACGGGAGCGGCGTCGTGCGCCCGAGCTGCCGGGCGGCGACCTGGTCGGCCGTGGTGCCCGCCCGCACGTCGGCCCCCTCCGTCTCCTTCGGGTGGACACCGTTCAGCCAGGTCGCGGTGGCCCGCGTGTGCTCGCCGTTGCCGTCGCCGAGCGCTTCCGCCTGCCCCTGGGCGAGGCCGCTCAGCACCACCATCCGGTCGCGGAACGGGGCGAGCGGGCCCAGGGTGGGCGAGAGCTCCAGCGCCGGCGTGTCCGGCGGCGTCCAGGCTTCCATCGCCATGCCGTTCGGCAGGTAGACCCAGCCGAGGCGGCGAACCGGCGGCAGGGCGCGGCCCGCGACGCCGGCCAGAGCCGGGGTCATCGCATCGAGCAGCGGGAGGGCCAGCGCGGCGCCCACGCCGCGCAGGAACGTGCGGCGGGGCAGCGTCTTCCTGGTGATGATCATGATTCCGCCTTCCTGAGCCGAAACGGTGCGCTCCGGACGATGCCGGCGACGAGCGACGAGAAGCGGTAGCCGTCGGCGGCCGCGTCGCGGACGATGGCCCGGACGGCCGGCGCGTCGTAGGGCTCGAGCCCGCGGCCCAGCGCGTAGGTCAACAGCTTCTCGGCGAGCGTGCCGACGAAGCGGTCCGGCGTTCGCACGAGCGCCTCGCGCAGCCCCGCCGCCCCGTCGAAGCGGGTGCCGTCGGGGAGCTCGCCCGTGGCGTCGATCGGGGTGCCGGCCGCGGTTCGGGTCCGGAAGCGGCCTACCGCGTCGAACTGCTCCAGGGCGAAACCGGGCGGATCCATCAGCCGGTGGCAGCTCGCGCAGACCGGGTTGGCGCGGTGGCGCTCCGTCGCCTCGCGCATCGAGAGGGCCTCGCCTCCGGGCGTCGTCTCCTCCAGGGCGGGTACATCGGGCGGCGGGAGTGCCGGCGGGGTCCCGAGGAGATTCTCCAGGATCCACTTGCCGCGCAGGACGGGCGACGTGCGATTGGGGTAGGAGGTGACGGACAGGATGCTCGCGTGCCCCAGCAGCCCGCGCCGTGCTTCGTGGGCCTGGCGCACGCGCCGGAAGTGGCTGCCGTAGACCCCGGGCAGGTCGTAGTGCCGGGCAAGGCGCTCGTTGACGAAGGTGTAGTCGGCGGTCAGCAGGTCGAGGACGCTGCCGTCGCCGCGGAGCACGCTCTCGACGAAGAGCTCGGTCTCCCGCTGCATCGCCTGGCGCAGCGCCTCGCCGACGTGGGGGAAGCGGTCCTCGTCCGGCACCACCGCCGGCAGGTTCCGGAGATGCAGCCACTGGCTCGCGAAGCTGGTGACCAACGCCCGTGAGCGGTCGTCCGCGAGCATGCGACGCGCCTGCCGCTCGAGCTCGTCGGGATCGCGGAGGCGACCGGCGACCGCCGCATCGAGGAGCTCGTCGTCGGGGATGCTGCTCCACAGGAAGAACGAAAGGCGCGACGCCAGCTCGAGGTCGCTGACGGGATAGATGCCTCCCGGCGCCGCGCCGGCCGGGTCGCGCTCGACCCGCAGCACGAACTCGGGGCTCGCGAGCAGCCACCGGAGCGCCATCTCGACGCCGGCGTCGAATCCGCCGTCCCGGCGGCCCTCGTCGTAGAAGCCGAGCAGGACGTCGAGGTCCGCCGCCGTCACCGGGCGGCGGTAGGCCCGCCGCGCGAGTCCGGTCAGGATCCGTCGAGCGCAGGCCTCCTGCTCGGCGAGGAGTCCGGGCCGCAGAACGACGGGGACTCCTGGAAGTCGGGTTGGGCGCGAGGCGGAGTCGGCGGGTGACGGTTGGCGGGCGGGGGCCACGTCGGCAGGCCGGCAGACGAAGATGCGCCGGCGGCTCGGCGTTTCCGTGGCGGGAGGCCCGCCGATCGCCGCGTACGGTCCCGTGATGGTGACGCTGCCGAGGTACGGCTGCACCCGCGTGTCGCCGCCGGTGATGCTCGTGTACGGGCGCCGGTAGGGTTGGCGCAGCGTCTCCGGGTAGGCCGCCGTTCGCCGCACGAAGGTCACCCGCACGTCGCGCGGCCCGGCCCCCACCGGCAGGCGGAACGCCCAGTCGCGGTCCGCGCTCCGCTGCCGGTCGCGCCACGCGCGGTGGTCGGCGCTGTCGCGCGGGGCCCCGGGGGGCGGCGGCTCGCCGACCGTGAAGGTGCGGACCAGCGTCCCGTCGAGGCTCACTTCGAGCGTGTGGGGGACGGCGAAGACGCCGAGCGCGTCGCCGGCGTCGCGGGCCAGTCGGATGCGGAAGTCGTAGTCCGCATCCTGCGGGAACACGTGGCGGAAGCGGCCGCCGCCGCGGGTACCAAACGGCATGCCGGCCACCCAGTCGTCCTGGGCGAGGTCGCTGGGCAGGCGATGGACCTCGGCCGTGGCGGAGGGCGCCGGGCGTCCGACCGCGATGCGGCTGATGCGGCGGGCGGCGGCGAGATAGCGTTCCACCAGGGTCGGCGACACGCCGAGGACGCCGGCGATGTTGTCGAAGCCGTAGCTGGCGCCGTCCGCCGGGAGGAGTTCGGCGACGTCGACCTCCAGGTCGAGGAGGTCGCGCACCGCGTGGTGATACTCGGTCCGGTTGAGCCGATGGAACGCCTCCGTGCGTCCCGGGTTCGGGTTGGCCGCCGCCGCGCTGTCGAGCTCGTCCTCCAGCCACCTGACGAAGCGGCCGTAGGTGGCCGCGTCGGGTCGCGGCCGGTCCGGCGGAGGCATGGCTCCCGCCCGCAGCTTCCGGACCACCGTCTCCCAGACCGCCGGGGCGTCGGCGACGCGCGTCACATCGTGGCGGTCGAGCGCGAGGTCGGCCGTGCGCAGCCGGTCGTTGTGGCAGCCGACGCAGTAGCGGTCGAGGAGCGCACGCTGCCAGCCGGCGTCCGTGCCGGGGGCCTGCACCGTCGCCGCCGGCGGGGTGCCAGCCGCGGAAGCCCCCGTCCCGCCCGCCGCCGCACCGACGGCCAGGACGGACAGGAGGACCGCCGGGAGGGACGTTCGCCGTGGCGGACTGGGCATGATGGGAACGAACCGTAGTATCCGGGCTCCCTCCAGGGGTGTCAATCGACCGGCGCCGGCGCCGGGAGCACTCCCCAGGGCGTCGGTGACGGCATGCGAATGGCGGGAAGCTCGGCCCGCGCGCCGGAAGCTCGGTCCCCGCTCGGCCCGCGCCGATTCCGAACGCGCCGGTGAGAGCCGCGCCAGGAGACTGCGTCGCGGCACGTGTGTTGCGGGAACCTCGGCCCGCGCCGATTCCGAACGCGCCCGTGAGGGCGGGCGGTCGGCATCGCCCGGCGGTCGGGCGGAACCGGCGCGGGATGGCGATCGGCGGCGATTTGACGGGTGCGCATCCTTCTTCTATAACGTGCGCGCACGTTTCCCCGGGGGCTCGAGGTGAGAGATTCGCTGCTCGTCGGCGCCGGACTGCTCCTCGCGCTCCTGCTCGCGTCGCCCCCGGCGGGCGCCGAGACGCGCGTCGTCGTGCTGGGGACCGGCACGCCGGTGCCGGATCCGGATCGGGCGGGCCCCGGCATCGCCGTGGTCTACGACGGGCGCGCGTACCTGTTCGACGTCGGCGGCGGCGTCGTCCGGCGCGCCATCGAGGCCAGCCGGCGCTACGGACTCCCCGGCCTGTCACCGGAACGCATCGACCGGGTCTTGTTCACCCACCTGCACAGCGACCACGTGGCGGATTTCCCGGAGCTGGCCGCGACGCTCTGGTGGCGCAGGCCCGGCCGGGTGCGTGTCTGGGGTCCGACCGGCGTCGGCTCGCTGGTCGACGGGTTCGAGGCCATGCTGGCTCCGGACATCCGCTACCGGAGCGGCGGGACGCTGCCGGCGACGAACCCCGACGGTTACCGGGTGCATGCGACGGACGTCGAGGCGGGCCGCGTGCTGGAAGAGGACGGGATCGCGATCGACGCGTTCGAGGTGCCCCACGGCTCCGTGCGCCCGGCCTTCGGCTACCGGATCACGACGCCGGACCGGACGATCGTGATCTCGGGGGACACGTCCTACAGCGACACCCTGGTCGAGGTGGCCCGCGGCGCCGACGTCCTCTTTCACGAGGTGATCAGCGAGGAAGGGCTCCGCGGACTGTCGCCGGCCTGGCAGAACCACCACCGCCGCGTGCACACCACGTCGAGCGAGGTGGCGCGCGTCGCCCGGCAGGCACGGCCCGGCCTGCTCGTCCTCTACCACGTGCTGCACTACGGCGCCCCCGCCGAGAGCGCGCTCGACGAGGTGCGGGCGGCGTACGACGGAGCGGTCGTCCTCGCCAACGACCTCGACGTCTTCTGAACCCGCTGGGAGTCTGCGCCGCAGAACGCCAAACAAGGCTGCGCGCGAGCGCAGACCCCAACGCGACCGCAATGTCGCGCCAGGAGTCTGCGCTGCAGAACGCCAACGGAGTGCGTGCCGCGGCGCAAAGCTCCCGGGATGGTGGGGGCTGGGGCCGACCGGGAGCCTGCGACAGGTTGGCGGCGCTAGCGCGCCGGCCGCCGCCAGCGCACCGGCGGGGGCGGCTCCTCCTTGAGCGTGATTCCCTCGGTCTCCAGCCGGCGCAGCGCCTCCTCGACCGCCGCCTCGATCTGCGGGTCGCGGCCGGCGATGACCGGTGCGGGGTCGTTGCGGACCTCGATGTCGGGCGTCACGCCCTCCCCCTCGACCGCCCACTCGCCGTCCACGTCGAAGAAGCCGCCGCGGGGCGCGACGAAGAACCCGCCGTCGATGAGGGGCGGCGTGTCCCACGAACCGACCAGGCCGCCCCACGTGCGCGTGCCGACGAGGGGGCCGACGCCCCGGAGGCGGAAGAGGTAGGGGAGGAGGTCGCCGCCGGAGCCCGCGCTCTCGTTCACGATCATCACCTTGGGTCCGAAGAGCCCCGCCATCGGCTGCGTCCATGGCTTCCGGTCGCCCGCGCGGGAGTTGAAGTAGCCGGTCAGCTCGCGGTCGAGCATGTCGACGATGTAGTCGGCGGCCGAGCCGCCGCCGTTGTTCCGCTCGTCGATGACCGCGCCCTCGCGGTCCTGCTGGGCGTAGTACATGCGGTTGAAGAACTCGTAGCCGTCCCGCGCCGTGTTGGGCAGCCAGACGTAGGCGAGCCGGCCTCCGCTCAGCTCGTCGACGCGGGCCTGGCTCGCCGCGACCCACGCCCGGATGCGCAGGCGGCTCTCGCTGCGGGCCGGCTCGACGAGGAGGTCTCGCGCCTCGTCCGTCGAGGGCGACGACGACACGGTCAGCGTGATCGTGCGCCCCGCCGTTCCTTCGAGCAGCCGGTACGGGTTCTCCGGCGGGCGGAGCGCGGCGCCGTCGACGGCGAGGAGGTAGTCGCCCTCGGCGACGTCCAGTCCGGGGAGCGAGAGGGGCCCGGCCGCGCCCGGCGTCCAGGGATCGCCGGGGTAGATGCGGGCGATGCGGTAGAAGCCGTCCGCCTCCTCGAGGTCCGCGCCGAGGAGCCCCGTGCGCGGGTTGTCGATCTCGGGCAGGTCGCCCCCGAAAACGTAGGAGTGGCCGACGGCGATCTCGCCGGAGAGCATGTCGAGGAGCTGGTTGAAGTCGGCGCGGTGCCGCACGTCCGGGAGCCACGCCGAGTACCACTGCCAGACGTCGTCCCACGGCGCACCGTGCTGGTTGTCGACGTAGAGGAAGTCGCGCATGAAGCGCCATCCGTCGCGCAGCATCTGGGCGTACTCGGCGGTGGGCTCGACGCGCACCCGCATGCCGGCGAGGTCGAGCGTCCCGTCGTCGCCGGCAGGCGCCTGCCCGGTCCCGACGATGCGCCAGGTCGGACCGGAGCGGTAGAGCAGGCGGTTCCTGTCGTGAGAGACCTCGGCCGCCTGGACCGGCTCGACGAAGTCCGTCGCCTCGCGGTCCTCGACGACGTACTTCCGCAGCTTCCCGCTCGGGGCGCCGGCCTCGACCTCCAGCACGAACACCGACCCGGATGGGCCGGGCACGAGGCCCGCGTAGTTCTTGAGCGGGAGGCCGGGGGCGGCCACGATGCGGCGGTCGATCCCCTCGACGTCGATCTCCACGTCCGGCGCGTCGCCGTCGCCGCCGCCTGCGGACGCTTCGGCGTCATCGTCCCCGGGCGTCGCGGCCGCGGTGGATCCGCCCGCCGCCGAGTCGCCTCGCCCGCCATCCGTGGACGTAGCGTCCCCGGAAGCTGCGTCCGCGGAGTCGCCCCGGCCGGCCTCGTCCGCGTCGTCGTCCCCCAACCCTTCCTCGTCGCTCCGGGGCAGGAAGGGCGACGGTGCGTCGGCGCGGAGCAGCGCCAGGTAGAGGGCGCGGGTCACCGGCCGGTCGTAGGACGTCATGTCGAGCCAGCCGGTGTTGAGGGCGTAGTTCGTCGAGGCGAGGAAGTAGAGGTGCTTGCCCGAGGCATCCCACACGGGCGTGATGGCGTCGGCGGTGCCGTCGGTGAGCTGGTGCGTGGCCCCGGACTCGGTGTCGTGCACGAAGATGGCGCGAAGCTGGTTGCCGAGGCGCCGGGCGTAGGCGATCCAGCGCGAGTCGGGCGACCAGACCGGGTTCATCGAGCGCTCGGGATGCGCGAAGCGGTCCGTGTCGACGTGCTCGACGGCGCCGGAGTCGACGTCCAGGACGAGCAGGCGGTAGTGGGTGTCGGTGAAGGCCAGCTTCGCGCCGTCGGGCGACCACTCGGGCCGGAAATAGAACGACGGGTCGGCGATCGCGACGCGGCGCGGGTTCGCGCCGTTCTGCTCCGCGACGACGAGGCCGTACTCGCCGCCCGCGTCGTTGAACCAGGCGACGCGCGAACCGTCGGGCGACCAGACTGGATTGCGATCGGCGACCCCCGGGCTGCGGGTCAGGTTGCGCCACGAGCCGTCCCCGGCCGGCACGGTGAAGAGCTCGCCGCGCCACTCGAAGAGCGCGCGCTTTCCGGTGGGGGAGAGCCGGGCGCCCCGGAGGCGGGCGGCCGGGACGTCCTCCCAGCGCGCCCGCGACCAGTTCATGTCGCCCGCGACGTGGACCTCCAGCTTCCGCGCGCGGCCCGTCCCCGGATCGAGCGCGTGGAGGTAGCCCGCCTGCTCGTAGACCACGAGGCCCTCGCCGGCGCCGAGCGACTTGACGTCGAAGTCCGCGTGGCGGGTGATCTGCCGCTCCTCGCCGGTCCGCGGGTCGAACGCCCAGACGTTGCTGGCCCAGTCGCGCTCGGAGAGGTAGTAGACGACGCCGTCCATCCAGACGGGATCCATCTGCCGCTCGCCCTCCCACGGAGGGTTGACGCGGTCCCACGTGGCGGTCGACGCGATGCTGATCGGCAGTGCCTGGCCGCCGCGGTAGTTGCGCCACTCGGGGTCGAAGTAGCCGGTCTCCTGGTACGCCACGTAGGCGCCGTCGCCGGACAGTCCGCCCCGATGCGCCTGGGGTAGCGCCAGCGGGACCGGAAGCCCGCCCGTGGGCGGGACGCCGTAGAAGCGCGACCGCCGGGTGGGGGCCGCGTCGCGGTCCGACTCGAAGAGGACGGCGCCGTCGGGCGTCCAGCCCTGCACGACGTCGGCGGCCGGGTGCCACGTCAGCCGCTCCGGCTGGCCGCCGCCGGCGGGCATCCGGTAGACGTCGACGTTGCCCTCGTACTGCCCGGAGAACGCGATCCACTCCCCGTCGGGGCTGAACGCCGGGTCGGTCTCGGCCCCGGTGGAACTGGTGAGGCGGACGGCGTGGCCGCCCTCGCGCTCCACCGACCACAGGTCGTTGGCGTGGACGAAGACGATGTGCGTCGCGCTGACGTCGGGCTGGCGGAGGAAGCGCGTGCCCTGCGCTTGCGCGCTGGTGGGGGTCGGTCCGGCGAGAACCGCCGCGACGCTCGCGACGGCGAGGAACCGAGCGGTTCTGGTGGGGTGCTTCACAGGAGCGTCGGGGAGCATGAATCGTCTCCGTTCCTTGGGGGCCAGCCGCGGGCGAGAGCGGCACGACGTGGCCGAGCTCGCGTTCGGACGCCCCGATCTGCCTCGCGCCGGGACCGGACGTGCCGGGCGCCGGTGTCGGCGGCGAGCGCGGACGGGCCACCGTGGGGCGTGCACGACTGTCGCGGCCGTCGTCCGTCCACCGAGACGTCGTTCGCGACGCTCGGTCCGGACTTCACTTTCGGCAATACGACCACGGCGACGGCTTCGTTCGCAACCGGGCCCGGCCAGCGGCGGGTCGGCCGCGTCGTCCGGTGCGGCCGAGCGCTCGTTCGCCCTGGGCGGCTCTGGTAGCATGGCGGCCTGGCGCAGCGCCAGGGGAGGGAAGCCCATCATGAAACGCAGCATCGTTCTCGCCGTCGTCGTCGCAGCCGGCGCGCTCTCGCTCGCGGGCGTTGCCGCGCAGGACGCGATGGTCATCGAGGTGGAGAAGCTCGAGGACAACCTGTACGTCCTGCGCGGGCAGGGAGGCGGCGGGAACACGGCGGTCTTCGTGACGAGCGACGGCGTCGTCGTCGTCGACTCGAAGAACCCGGGCTGGGGCCCGTCGATCCTGGAGGCCATCGCCGATCTCACCGACAACCCGGTGACCACCCTCGTCAACACCCACAGCCACCACGATCACGTCAGCGGCAACGTCGCGTTCCCGGCCAGCGTCGACATCGTGACGCACGAGGTGACGGCCGCGAACATGCAGGTGATGCGCGCCTACAGCGGGCGCACGGAGCCGCCGGCCAACGTCTTCGCGGACTCGATGGGCCGCGGGCTGCCGACGCAGACCTTCTCGGAGCGGGCGTCGCTGGGCACGGGCGACGACCGGGTCGACCTCTACCACTTCGGGCGCGGCCACACCGGCGGCGACGCCTGGGTGGTCTTCCCGTCGCTCCGGACGCTCCATTCCGGCGACATCTTCCCGGGCAAGAACCTGCCGTTCCTCGACGCCAACAACGGCGGGAGCGGCGTCGCCATCAGCGACACGCTGCAGAAGGCCCACGACGGCATCCCGGGCGTCGACCGAATCATCACGGGCCACAGCACGCAGATGGCGTGGGCGGACCTCCACGAGTACGCCGCCTTCAACCGCGATTTCCTGGCCGCCGTGCGCGCCGGCCGCGCCGCCGGCCGCAGCATCGACGAGATCGCGGACGGCTGGTCGATGCCGGCCGCGTACGCCGGTTACCGCGAGCCGAGCCCCGCGCAGCTTCGGGGGAGCATGCGCGTCATCGTGGAGGAGCTCGAGGGAGAGTAGATTCGGAGCAGGTCGAGCGGCTGGGGCCGGGGAGGGCCGGGCGGCGGCGGGCGCGGCTGGTCCCTGCGGGCAGGCGGGCGGCGCTCACGGGTCAGGCCGACATCACCGCGAAATGGGGCGGCGTCGTCCCCGAGCTCGCCTCTCGCCAGCTCGAACCACGAGGCGCGGGTCGTCGAGGCCTCGCTCGACGACCCGCAGATGTCGCGGATGTTCTCGCGGTCCCGTGATGCGGCGGGCGAGCCGTCACAGCGTCATCAGGTCCAGGTGCTGCGCGATCGTCGCGAAGTCGCGGTCGGCGTGGAGCAGGCGGTGGCCGTTCTGCATGCAGAACGTCGCGATCAGCATGTCCATGGTGCTGCGCACGGTGACGCCCCGTCCACGCAGGCTCCGGTAGTGGCGGGCGCTGGCCAACGCAACGTCACGCCCGACCATGGGTTCGAACAGGAGGGTCTCGAGAGTCTCGCTGGCCGCGCGCGCTTCCCGATCGGAGCGGAAGCCCTGCAGAACCTCCGCGAGGATGAGGTCGCCGACTACGATCGGCTCGGCACCCAGAAGCTCGTCGAGCAGGTCGGTCTCGCGCGTGACCGCGCCGTTGAAGTAGGCGATCCAGACCGAGGAATCGACGACCGTCACCGGTCGCGCCGCAGCTCTTCGAGGGATCCTTCCCAGTGCAGCTTGCCGCGCAGAGCGCGCAGGCGTCCCTGCGCCCGCGTGCGGACGAGGAGACGCAGCGCCTCTTCGACCGTGGCCTTCTTGGTTTTCTGCCGGGCCACGTCGAGGGCCGCGGCCATGAGATCGTCGTCGATGTCGATGTTGGTGCGCACGCCGCCTCCGTGTGTATGATTGAGAGAATCCTACACCCGCAGGTTCCCGCTCGCAACCCGCCGCTTGAAAGCCACCGTGGGCACGGCCGAGAACGGGGCGGATGGGAGTTGCAGTCGAACCTGGCTGACGGAGGGTAACGTGGAAGGCACGGATGTCGTCTCGTCGCACGTTCAGAAGGCCCGCCAGCTCCTGGAGGCGCTCGAGCGCTTCGACGGCGACGCCGTGGCCGCGCTCTACGCGGAGGATGTCGAGCAGGTCGAGATGCCCAACCGGTTGAAGCCGGAGGGAGACCGGCGGGGCCGGGCGCAGTTGCTGTCGGACCTCGAACGCTCGAAGGGGATCCTGCGGTCGCAGAAGTACGAGGTGTCGAACGCGGTGGACGCGGGCGCGCTGGTGATGGTCGAGTACGTGTGGTCGGGCGTGCTCGCGGTGCCGATGGGGTCGCTGGCGGCGGGCGACACCCTGCGCGGCAACTGCGCGATGAGCCTCGAGTTCCGCGACGGGCGGATCGTTCGGCAGCGGAACTACGACTGCTTCTGAGCCGGCGCTGCTGCGGGAGATCGTCGCCGACGAGCTGCGCGCTATCGAGGAGCGCTTCGGGTCGGGCTGCCGTCGCGTCCGGCGGCGGAGCGGGCCTTCAGGATCGGCGCGCGGAGGCCGGCGGCGGCGATCCTGCGGGACATCGACCTCTGGCTCTGGCCGCTCCGCCGTCGCGATAGCCCGTTCGAACGCGCCGCGGCGGCACTAGGTTCAACGGCGCGCGGGTCCGTGGGATTCTCTCGGGCAGACTAGGCGAATGCAGCCGTTTCCGTCGGGCCGGGGCTCGGGCGCCGGGCCGGACGGCGAGCGGCGAGGTGCCCGCAAGATGGACCGACTGGAGCCGATG
>JAPOWL010000164.1 GCA_026707615.1 Acidobacteriota bacterium
CGCGCCAGGTGCCGTCGGCGCGTCCGTTGGTCGACACGAAGCCCAGCGAGTAGCGGCCCTCGAGCTCGGCCGCAATCTCCTCGTAGATCTCGTCGAGCCGGTCGAGCGAGCGGGGGAAGTAGCTGCGCCCCCCCGTGATCTCGGCGAGGCGGGACAGACGCATCCGCTGGAACTGGCGCACGCTCGAGCGCAGGTTCTTCTGGAAGCCGATCGCGTAGATCGTCACGTCCGAGGCGCGCACGAGGTCCATCGTCTCGTCGAGCCGCATGCGGCTGCGCGTGTCCTCGCCGTCGGTGTAGAGCAGCAGCACCTTGCGCCCGTCCTGCGCGAAGGCGCCGTCGAGGTAGACGCCGAGGGCGTCGTACAGGGAGGTCATGCCCGATGCCCGACGGTTGCGGACGCGCTCGACGAGGCGCGGGAAGTCCGCCTGACCGTACCGCCCGACGCGCACCTCGGTGTCGAAGTCGACGAGAGTGATGTCGGTGGCGTAGTCGATGGTGTTCAGGAAGCGGAGCGCCGCCGTCTTCACGAAGCGGCCGTCGCGCTCCATGCTGCCGCTGGCGTCGAAGAGAACGCCGAGGTGCAGGGGCACGCGCTCGGCCTCGCCGGCCAGGCTGCGCGAGAAGTAGAGAATCTCCTGCGGCCGCCCGTCCTCGAGCAGCTCGAAGTCCTCCACCCGCAGGTCGGTCACCAGCCGGCCGTCGCGGTCCAGGACGGTCACGCCGACGTCGACGAGGTCTATGCCGCTGCTGAACAGGGGCTGCTGCGCCGATACGGGAAGCGAGAGGACGCAGCAGGCGATCGCGATGCACGCGAGACGGGTCCCCACGAGCGGCATCATACCGCAATCGCCGCGCCCTCCCGGCCCCCCTGCGGCGCCGCGGGCCGCCGCCGCAGGGGCGTATAATCAGGGACTCTCATGAAGTGCGTGGTGGTCTGCCAGGACGATCTGGTCATCAAGACCCTCCACGAGGCACTGGCGCCGACCTTCGACGTCACGTTCGTAGTCGAGGATCGCCCGCTCTCCCGACGCCTGAGCGACGCCGGCGTTCCCGCCGTCGGGGCCGATCCCCGCCGCCTCGCCACCTACGTCAACGCCGACGTCGATCCCACGACGTGCGTCATCGTCCACGACAACGGCCGGCGCGGAGTGCGCCGGGTGCTGCGGGCGGTGGCCGACGCGGGAACGGGTCTGGCCTACGTGCTCGCGGTCGCGCAACCCGCCACCGAGTGGTCGGAGGAGTTCCCCGAGGTCGCCACGCTCACGCTGGGCGACCTCGTCAAGGGAGCGCTGCACGACTCGCTGGGCCGCTCGCTCACCCGCGCCCGCGTGCAGCAGTACCAGCGCTACTTCTCGGACGCGGACCGGGTGCTGATCCTCCTCCACAACGACCCCGATCCGGACGCCCTCGCCAGCGGCCTCGCGCTCCGCAATCTTCTCCACCGCACCAAGACGACCGCCATCATCGGAGCCTTCCGCGGCGTGACCCGCCCCGAGAACCTGCGCATGGCCAACCTCCTCGACATCCAGGTCGAGGCGCTGACCGCGGAATCGCTCGCGGAGTTCGACCGCATCGCGACCGTCGACGTGCAACCCCACTACTTCGGCGGGCTGCTGAACCGGGTGGACCTGGTCGTCGACCACCACCCGGAACGCACCGGCTACGCGACGACCTTCAAGGACATCCGGCCGGACTTCGGATCGACCGCCACCATCCTGACCGAGCATCTGCGGGCCGTCGACGTGAACATCTCCGAGCGGACGGCCACCGCGATGCTCTACGCGATCAAGTCCGACACGCTGTTCCTCTCCCGCCACACCAACCGCACCGACCTCGAGGCCTTCACCTTCCTCTACCCGCTGGCCGATCCCGCGCTGGTGCGCAAGATGGAAGGCTCGGAGATCACGCTGGAGCGGCTCGAGTCGGTCTCCCGCGCCGTCCAGTCGGGCCGGCTGGAGGAGCAGGTCTTCGCCGCGCACGTCGGGCGGGCGGTCCGCGAGGACCTCGTGCCCTACGTGGCCGACTTCCTGCTGCAGCTCGAGGGCGTGAAGTGGTCGATCGTCTCCGGCGTCGTCGACGCGCACCTCGTGGTCTCGGTCCGCAATCTCGGTTACTCGCGCAACGCGGGCGAGTTCGTCCGCCGGTGGTTCAACGACATCGGGAGCGCCGGCGGCCACCGCGCCATGGCCAAGGCGGTCGTGCCGCTCGCGGCCTTCCACGAGAAGTTCGGCCCCCTCGACGACCCGCAGGTGGCGGCGCTCCTCGGCGACCTCGCGGCGCGCTTCCTGCGCCACGGATCGGGAAACGACCGCGCGCCCTGACGGGCGCGTTGGGAGTTTCGCGGCGCGAAACTCCTGCGCGGCCTACACGCTACACGGGCGTGGCTACCCGGGCGCGGGGTCAGGCAGGGTCGGCGGGGTCGCCCGGAAGCGGTGTCCGGCCGTCGTGGGCCGCGAGCTGCTCGGAGATCGAGGGGCGGGGCGCGGGGGTGCGGCGGCGCGGCGTCCGGCCGGCCGGCGGCGCCTGCGACATCCAGTCGCCGCTGGCGGCGACGACGGCGTCCACGAACTGCCGAAACGCGTCCTCGTAGCCCCGGTCGACCAGCTCCGCGAGGGTCTGGCGCCGGTCGGAGCGCTCGTCGTAGCACCCCGCGAAGTCGAAGGGCCCCAGCGGGTTGTGCCGGGGGCGGATCTCGAAGAGGGCCGCGAACCGGCCGGCCTGCGACGTGACGGCATCGCGCAGCGCCGCCGTCTCTATCGCCGCGAGCTGCTCGCCCAACCGCCCGCGCACGTCCCGCCGCCCCGCCCCGAGCGCGTGCGGGCCGGGCGCGGGCGGGAGCGCCGAGACCAGGATGACCTGCTCGGCCCCCGCGTTGGCCACCTCCTCCAGCAGGCGGCCGGCGGCGTCCGGCCGGTCGCACAACCGGTGCGTCTCGCCGCGCCATACGCTGTCGGGCGAGAAGGGCATGAAGTGCGGCTCGGTGGCCACGGCCAGCCGGAGCGTCGCCGCGAGGGCGTCGAACACGCGGCGCCGCTCGGAGCGCGTCAGGTCGACGGTCTCGAAGGGGCGCGCATCGTCGTCGGGGCGCGCGCGGAGGTACGCCCGCCGGGGGGCGTCGGCGAGCAGCGCGAAGGCGATGTCGCGGCGTGCGTCCAGGTCGTGCGCCAGCAGCAGGAGCTCGCGGAACCCGGGCTGGCCGAGGTTGCCGGCCAGCATCTCCACGTAGCGCTCGCCGAAGTCTCCCGGCGACGGTTTTCCGCCGCGCGCCGCCCCCCGCATGATGTGCCACAGCCCGCCGCTGAACCAGGCGATGACCTGCGAGGCGTCGAGCGGAGCTCCGATCAGCCGCCACCAGAGCGCGCCGGAGGCGCGCCGACGCGCGTGCGACTGGATGTCGGACGCCGCGGCGCCCGCGGCCAGCGCGACGAGGAGCCCCAGCAGGAAGACGAAGACCAGCCGCGGGACGTGGGTGGGAAGCGCGCCGGGCGCGAACATCGCCTGCAGCCAGCGGGTCGCCGTCGACGCCGCGGCCGACGCGTCGGGCAACCCGACCGCCTCCAGGAGGAAGCCGCCCGCGAAGACCAGCAGCACGACGCCCAGCACGGCGAACGGCACCAGCACCGCCGCGACCGCCCCGCCCAGCATCACCAGCGCCGCGCGGAGGGTCGCCCGCCACCCGTAGAAGCGCCGCACCCGCGTCGAGCGCCAGAGTCCGCCGCTGTCCCACAGCCGGGCCCCGCCGTCGACCGCCCCGAACATGGCGGCGACGACGCCCACGCCGCGGCCCGCCACGAGATCGATCTTGACCCCGGCTTCCTGCAGCGCGCGCAGGACGCCTGCGTGGTACGCGCCCGCGGTGCCGGTGCCGGTGAGCACGAGCGCCGTCCGG
The DNA here is from genome assembly GCA_026707615.1 of Acidobacteriota bacterium. GTDB lineage: Bacteria > Acidobacteriota > Vicinamibacteria > Vicinamibacterales > UBA8438 > JAGWAJ01. Next base: position 3,892 of record JAPOWL010000164.1, read on the forward strand.
AGGCGGGGGATGTAGCGGGAGGCGGGCTCCAATGCGCCTCTATGCTTCGTGAATCGTGGTCAGCTCGACGATCTCGAAATCGCGCACGCCGCGGGGCGTCGGGACCGAGATCTCGTCCCCCAGCTCCTTCCCGACGATGGCCCTGCCGATCGGCGAGGCCGTCGAGATGAAGCCCTTGCCGGGATCGGCGTCCTCGGGCATGACCAACCGGTAGACGACCGTCTCGCCCTCGGCTTCCCGAAGGCGCACGGTCGACCCCAGGGCCGCCCGATCGCGCGGCAGCTTGTCGAGGTTGAGGAGCGAGATCTGCGACAGTCGCGCGCGCAGCATGCCGATGCGCGCCTCGACGAAGCGCTGCCGCTCCTTGGCGGCCTGGTACTCGGCGTTCTCGCGGAGATCGCCGAGCTCGCGCGCGCGCTGGATCTCGCGGGGCAGCTCCTGCTTCAACTCGCGTTCGAGCGTCTGGATCTCGTCCTCGAAGCGCTTCACGAAACTCGCACGCATCGGCGGTTCAGAGTAGCACATCTGCTATGCTCGCCCCGCGTGCACACGGTCCGCAGCCGCCGGAACGAACTGGTCACCCGCTTCCGGAACGCCGCGCACGCCCGCCGGCCCGACCGCACCACGCTGCTCCTCGACGGCGTCCGGCTGATCCGCGATGCCTGCGCGGCAGGCGCCCCGATAGCGACGGCCATCGTCTCGCAGGCAGCACTCGCCGCCGGCGACGGCGACGTCGAGCGCCTCGCCCGCGACCTCGAGGCAAGCCGGGTGCCGGTGGCGGCGGGATCGGACGCCGTCATGGCGGCGGTCAGTCCGGTTCGCGCCCCGTCGGCCGCGGTGGCCCTCGGCGATCACCGTCCGGCCCCCCTGGACGCCGTGCTGCAAGCCGCGCGGGAGGGCGCCGCGTGCGTCGTGGCGCCGGTCGGCGTGCAGGATCCGGGCAACCTGGGCGCGATCGTCCGCACCGCGGAGGCGGCCGGGGCGGCAGGGGTCGCGGTCGCCGGGCCGTCGGCGGACCCCTACGGGTGGAAGGCGCTCCGCGGAGCGATGGGCAGCACGTTCCGCGTGCCGGTCGCAGACGGGGGCAGCCCCGCCGAGATCGCGGCCGCGGCCCGGTCGAACGGCTTCCGCGTCCTCGCCGCGGTGCCGCGCGGGGGGCGCCCGCTCCACGAGGCGGAGCTCGGCGGGCGCCACCTCGTGCTGGTCGGCGGCGAAGGGGCGGGCCTCCGCCCGTTCGCCGGCCTGGCGGACGATGCCGTCTCGGTCCCGATGGCGCCGGCGGTCGAGTCGCTCAACGTGGCGGTCGCGGCGGGCGTCATCCTGTACGAGGCGCGCCGCCAGCGCGCACGCCGATGACGACCGGACACCTCTTCGGGACACCGGAGCCGGAGCCGGACGCGCCGGACGCGGGAGCGCCCCTGGCCGAGCGGATGCGCCCCCGGTCGCTGGACGACATCGTCGGCCAGCAGGAGCTCCTGGGCCCCGGACGTCCGCTGCGGGAAGCGATCGAGCGCGACGCGCTCGGGTCGCTGATCCTCTGGGGCCCGCCGGGCACCGGCAAGACGACCATCGCCCGCGTGGTCGCCACCGTCACCCGCGCGCACTTCATCGCCTTCAGCGCGGTCCTCTCCGGCATCCGCGACATCAAGGCGGTGATGGCCGAGGCGCAGGCGACGCGCCGCACCTCGGGACGCCGGACCATCCTGTTCGTCGACGAGATCCACCGCTTCAACAAGGCGCAGCAGGATGCGTTCCTGCCCCGCGTCGAGGCCGGCGACATCGTCCTGATCGGAGCGACGACGGAGAACCCCTCGTTCGAGGTGAATGCCGCGCTGCTCTCCCGCTCGCGGGTCTTCGTCCTGCAGCCGCTTGCGACGGAGGAGACGGCCACCATCGTGCGGCGCGCCCTCGACGACCCCGACCGGGGCCTCGGGGCCGCGGGGCTCGAAGTGGGCGACGACGCCGTCGAGGCGATCGCCCGGCACGCGAACGGGGACGCCCGCGTGGCCCTCAACCTGCTGGAGCTCGCCGCCACCCTGGCCCGCGGCCGGACGGGCGCGGCGGGCGGCGCCGCGGCCGGCGACGGCAAGGGAACGGAAGTCGCGGGCGACGCCGACGGAGACGTGGCCGCCGGTGCCGGGCGACCCGCGCGCATCGACCGGGAGCTGCTGGCGCAGGCCATCCAGCGGCGCGCGCTGCGCTACGACAAGGGGGGCGAGGAGCACTTCAACCTCATCTCGGCCCTCCACAAGTCGCTGCGCAACAGCGATCCCGACGCCGGGGTCTACTGGCTGGCGCGGATGCTGGAGGCGGGCGAGGATCCGATGTACATCGCGCGCCGTCTCGTCCGCTTCGCCTCCGAGGACGTCGGGAACGCCGACCCGACCGCGCTGACCGTCGCCGTCGCCGCCAAGGACGCCGTCCACTTCATCGGGATGCCGGAAGGCAACACCGCGCTGGCGCAGGCGGTCACCTATCTGGCCACCGCCCCGAAGTCGAACGCCGTCTACCTGGCCTACAACCAGGCCGCGTCCGATGCCCACGAGCAGTCCGCGGAGCCGGTGCCCCTCCACCTGCGCAACGCGCCGACCCGCCTGATGAAAGCGCTCGACTACGGCAAGGGCTACCGCTATGCCCACGACGACCCCGATGCCGTGACGGGCATGGACTGCCTGCCGCCCGCCCTGGCGGGGCGGCGCTACTACCGCCCGACCGCGCGCGGCTACGAGAAGGAGGTGGCGCGGCGGCTCGACGCCTGGCGCGACCTCCGCCGGACGAAGCAGGCGCGGGCCGGTCGAACGGAGGAGCCGTAGCCGATGCCGGGTGTCGTCTACTACATCGGCCGCGGGCTGCAACTGCTGGGCATGTGGCTGCTGCTGGTCTCCGTCGTCACCGCCGGTCCGATGGGGCCCAGTCCCCGCATCTTCGGCGCCGGCGTCGGCGTCTTCGTCCTGGGCTGGCTCATCGTGAAGAGCCGCACCGGCCGGTAGGCAGGGCGAACCTTGGCAGACGACGATTCGACGATGTTGAGTTGGTCATGACGGAACCCCGCAATCGCGTCACGCGGATCGGTGTCTCGAACTACCGGAGCCTGGGTCGGAATCAGGAAACCCGTCTTGGGCGCGTCACCGTCCTCGTCGGCCCGAACGGCTCGGGCAAGAGCAACGTGGCCGACGTGCTCAGCTTCGTGCGCGACGCGATGCACATGGGTCTGTCGGGGGCGATCACGGACCGGGGTGGGATCGATGCGGTACGGCGCTGGAGTGCCGGGCGTCCCTACAACGTCTCGATCAGGCTCGATGTCGTGCTGGAGTCCGGTCCAGGCTCCTACTCGTTCGAGATCACGGGAGATCGAAGGGAGGAGTTCCGAGTCAAGTCGGAAAGGGCCGAGGTGTCCGCGAATCGGGGACAAGCCGACTTCCTGGTCGACGGAGGCCGGTGGCACGGCCCAGTGGGGCTCGAGCCCAGGATCAGCGATACCGGTCTCGCACTTCCGGCCGTGGCGGGTGACGAACGCTTCCGACCTCTGTTCGATCTGATCTCTCGTCTGACGATCTACTCGATCTACCCGGATACGCTGCGACGGCCCCAGACCTACAGCCCTGACAAACCGATGCACCGGCACGGCGACAACTGGGTCTCGATCCTCCGCGATCAGGAGACGTCGACCTGGAAGCCGGAGGTCGTGGCAGGACTCGGCCGGCTCACGGGCGATGTCCGGGACATCAAGGTGAGCAAGGCGGCAAGCTACCTCGTGGCCCAATTCAGGCACGGCGCGAACGGCCAGGGCAAGTGGTTCGACGCGGCGCAGGAATCCGACGGCACGCTCCGGGTCGCGGGGATCCTGACGGCGCTCCTCCAGGAGCCGTCGCTGCCGCTGGTCGGCATCGAGGAGCCCGAGCTGACGGTTCATCCGGGAGCTCTCCCACTATTGATGGACTACCTGCGTCAGGCCAGCGACCGGAGCCAAGTGCTGCTTACCACCCACAGCCCCGAGCTGTTGAGTCTCGTGAAGGCGGATGAAGTCCGCGTAGTGAAGCGGTCCGGGAGCGGTACACGCGTCGGCGAGGTGGCGGAGCGCCAGCGCGCTACGGTCGAAAAGGGCCTGCTCGGACTGGGCGAGCTGATGACGACGGAGGGGCTACTCCTCGGGGAGCACGGGGTCCCCGGATGACCGGCTCGTCGGGATCGGCCCACGTTCTCGTCGAAGGACAGGGCGACGCGCTGGCCGTCGGGAATCTCCTGGCGCGGCTCTCAGCGGACTGCAGCGCGACGCTCAGGTGGTCGACTCCGGTTCGCTGGCCGAATCTGCATCTGGAACGAGGCATACGGAAGGGTGCGAACTTCGTGCGCGCCAAACCGGAGGCGGCTGTCGTCCTGGAGCATCCCGAGTCCTAGGTCGTGTTCCTTCCGTGCATCGACCTCATCGCCGGACGGCTGCTCGATGGTCGTCCCGGGCTCGAAGCAGGCACGGTTTGGGACGGGCCGTCGTGGGAGGCCCGCCGCGGTGTCAAGGAGTGGCTGTCGCACCGGTTCCCCCGGAACCGGCGCTACAAGCCGACGCTCGACCAACTGCCGATGACGCGGATGCTGGACTTGGACCGGGTGCGGAAGGCCGAGGTGCCGTGCTTCGGAACGCTGGAGCGAGCGGTGACCTTTCTCGATGGATGCCGCACCCCGGGAGGAGTCTATCCGCCCCGAGGGCGGTCTTGACGGCACCGCCTGGTGCCCCAACCCAACCCTCCAGGAGTCCGCGCCGTTCTACGGCGCGGACTCCTGCTGGCTGGTAGCTAAGCTAATCCCGGAGCGCGAAGGTCGAGAGCGAGCTCCCGGCGATGACGGCGACGTACTGCTTCCCGCCCACCTCGTAGGTCATCGGCCCGTTGACGATCTGCCCGCCGAGGGCCGCCCGCCAGAGGAGGTCGCCGGTCCGTGCGTCGAGCGCCTGGAAGTACCCCGAGCGCGCACCGGTGAACAGCAGGTCCGACGCCGTGGTCAGGATGCCGCTCGAGATCACGTCCGTCATCTCGAACGACCACTGCCGCTCGCCCGTCAGCGCGTCGACCGCCACCACCGCCCCGCGGGCCGCCTCGTCGGTCCAGGAGTTGACGGGGCCGCGGGTCAGCCCCGGCACGATCGGCGCGTCGGGCACGGGATTGAACGTCCTCGGCCGGCCCCCGATGAACGAGCCTCCCGGCTCGTACTCCTGCGGCTCGCCGATGAAGATGGACGCGTAGTCCTCCCAGGCCGGGATGTACATCAGCTCGGTGCGCGGGCTGAACGACGGCGAGTACCAGTTGGTGCCGCCCTGGACGCCCGGGTAGGTCGGCTCGCCAAGCGGCTGCGGCGTCTCCACCGGGCGCCCGCTGTCGTCGAGCCCTTCGGCCCAGTTGACGCGGACGAACGGCTGCCCGGTCAGGAACTGCCCCGTCGCCCGATCCAGCACGTAGTAGAAGCCGTTCCGGTTGGCCCACAGCATCACCTGGAACGGCACCCCGTTGCGCTCGATGTCGGCGAGCACCGGGATCTGCACGGCGTCGTAGTCGTAGGGGTCGTCGGGGGTGAACTGGAAGTACCAGCGCAGCTCGCCGGTGTCGGCGTCGAGCGCCACCACCGAGTCCGAGTAGAGGTTGTCGCCGGGCCGCTGCTCGCGGTAGAAGTCCGGCCCCGGATTGCCGATCCCCCAGTAGGTGAGGTTCAGCTCCGGATCGTAGGAGCCGGTCAGCCAGACCGACGCGCCGCCGTGCATCCACGCCTCCGGGTCGCAGTAGGTCACGGGGTTCGGCGGGCAGGGCTCCCAGGTCTCGTGGCCCGGCTCGCCCGGCCCCGGGATGGTGTAGAAGCGCCACACCTCCTCCCCCGTCGCCGCGTCGAGGGCCGAGATGAAGCCGCGGATGCCCCGGTCGCCCCCGGCAGTGCCGACGATCACCTTGTCGTTGATGGCGAGCGGCGCCAGCGTGAACGAGTAGGCGAGTTCCTTGTCGGCCAGCTCGACGTCCCAGAGGGGGGTCCCCGTGGTCGCGTCGAGCGCCACCACGTGCGCGTCGAGGGTCGCCATGAACAGGCGGTCGTCTAGGATGGCCACGCCGCGGTTGTTCGACCCGCAGCAGGCGCGGTGATCGGGCGGCGTGGGGTACTGGTAGGTCCAGAAGACGCGGCCGGTGCGGGCGTCGAGAGCCACCACGTCGTTGGGGCGCTGCGTCACGTACATGATGCCGTCGACCACGAGCGGCGTCGACTGCCAGGGCCCGAAGACCGGCGTCTGGTAGACCCACTGCAGTTGCAGGTCGTCGACGTTGGCCGGGGTCACCTGGTCCAGCTCGCTGTAGCGCTGGCTGAAGTAGGTGCCGGAGTAGGTGAGCCAGTCCGCCGGCGCCTCGGCGGCCGCCTCCAGGCGCTCGGGCGGCACCTGGGCAAGGGTGTCTGTGGCGCCAAGCCCGATCAGGATCGCCAACGCCGCTACCAGCGCCACCCGCCGCGTCGTCATTCTCCGTCGCATGGTTGCCTCAGCCTTTCAGGGACATCAGGTAGGCCAGCAGGTCCGCCAGCTCCTCGGGAGCCAGCAGATCGCCGTAGGCCGGCATCGGCGACTCGGCGGACAGCTCGAACCGTTGCAGGTCGGCCTTGTCGAACGACCGCAGGCGCCCGGCGTCGTCGATGACCTGCACGGTGTAGGTGTCCTCGTTGAGCCGCCGTCCGGTGACGGTCTCGCCGTCGGCCGTCACCAGGGTGATCGGCCGGTCGATCGGCCGCATCGTGCCGCTCGGGTCGAGGAGCGTGCGCCGCAACGCGCTCGCCGCCCGCCGCGCGCCGATCGAGGTCAGGTCGACGGCGAGGCGCGGCCCCTCGCCGCCCACCCGGTGGCAGCGCAGGCAGTCGCCCGTCCCCGCAAACACGGCGCGCCCCCGGCCGGCGTCGCCCAGCGCGACCGCGTCCGCCTCGTAGTTCATGTTGCGCAGGTAGGCCACGATGCCGGTCATCTCGGCCGCGTCGAAGTCGAATGCCAGCATGCCGCTCTCGGGAATTCCGAGGCGGATCACCTGCCGCAGCCCGCGGTCCGTTGCACCCCGCCGCAGCGGGCCGTTCCGCAGGTCCACGCCGGCGATGCCCGCCCCGTCCTCGGCGTGGCACACCGCGCACTCCCGCGCGTAGACCGTCTGGCCGTAGGCGATGTCGGCCGGCTCGTAGTCCGTGTGGTCCTGCGCGCCGGCGGGTGCGGCGGCGACCGCGGCCAGGCAGATCGCCGCCCCCGTCGCCAGGCGCCGGACGAGCTTCCGTCGGGTCATGAGATCCATCACGGCCCTTGCTACACCGGAGCCCCGGCGAAGTCAAGACGCGATCGTCCGGCCGGGCTCCGACCTCCGGCCTGTGGCTCTCGGACCGGCGTGCACCGACGCCCGGGCCCGGCGGCTCCCGCGGCGGCGTGCACCGACGCCCCGGCCCGGCTGCCGATACCGCGTGTACAATGGTGCCGGCACCTGCCCCGCCTCGCGACCGTCGCGGCCCGCTGTCCGCGCGGAATGCCGCAGGAGCCGGACGTCGCCGTTAGCGCCCGTAGCTCAGCTGGATAGAGCGTCGGCCTCCGGAGCCGAAGGCCACAGGTTCGAATCCTGTCGGGCGCGCCAACTCCCCTTCCGCACGGTTCCAGATCCGTCCATCGCCGCATCGATGCCGCGGGGACTTCGCCACGGCCGGCCGGGCGGGTTGATC
>JAPOWL010000289.1 GCA_026707615.1 Acidobacteriota bacterium
CCGGGCGTGGTTGCCGGTGTCGGCCCGTTCGCGCTGTTCGGCTGGTCCCTCCAGCCGGCGCTCTTCGGGTTGCCGGGCGTGCGCGTGGTCGGCGCGGCGGCGATCATGGCCGGGCTGGCCTGCCTGCTCGACTGCTTCGCCCGCTTCGCCCTCGAGGGGCGCGGCACGCCGGCACCGGTGGCGCAGACCGAGGTGCTGGTGGCGTCGGGCCTGTATCGGTTCGTGCGCAACCCGATGTACGTCTGCGTGCTGACCATCATCGCGGGGCAGGCGCTGCTCCTTGGCCAGACCCGGCTCGTCGCATACGCCGGCGTGGTGGCGGTCGCGTTCCACCTGAACGTGCGGTTCTACGAGGAGCCCACCCTCCGTCGAAGGTTCGGAGCGTCGTACGAGGCCTATTGTCGGCACGTGGGTCGCTGGTGGCCGCGCCTGACGCCGTGGGGCGGTTCGGCCGCGTGAGCCTCGTGACGGCGCACTGCCCCACGGGTCCGCCCGCCGGTGCGGAGATCGCCTCGGGAACCGGGTCCGCTTCACGGCCGCGATGCGGCCGAGGCCCCGTCGTCGCCGCGGGCGGCTACGGGGCGAGATGCTCCCGCAGGAAGGCGATCTCGGCCCGGGCGCAGTCTTCGGCCCCGTCGCCCAGGGCCAGCAGGTGCCAGCCCTTCTCCACGCGGTGGAGCTCGGCGCCCGGGATCTCGCGCGCGGCGTTCTCGCCGTGGTGGAAGGGCACGTCCCGGTCGTGCGTCCCGTGCACGACCAGCGTCGGGCAGCGCACCTCGCTCCGGGGCAATCGCTCGATGGCGCGGAACTGTTCGAGGTCGTTGTCGAATCCGGTCCGCAGGAGATCGAAACGCGGAACGCTGGCCATGAACCGGCGCAGGTAGGCGAGCTTCTCCGGCGAAGCGAGGATGTCGGCCCGGACGCGTTTCCGTTCCGCGCCGTCCAGCGTGCTCTCGGTCTGGAGCAGTTGGCTCACGGCGAGACGCGGAAGGCGGCGCAGGATCTGGCCCTGGAGCCACATGACGGCCCGGCTGGTGAGGAGCCTGACGGTCAGGTCGGAGAACTCGGGCGCGTGGGTCTCGGAGACGGCCACCTCCAGGATGAGCGCCCGCACGCGGTCCGGATGTCGCGCCGCGAGCTCGATGGCACTCGGCCCGCCGCCGGAGATGGCGTAGACGGCTGCGGCGTCGATCGCCAGCACATCCAGCAGCGCCGCCACGGCATCGGCCTGCTCCGCGAACGTCCGCCCGGTCGCGAGGGGCGTGCGTAGGTAGCCGGGGCGCGACGGCGTGAGGGTCCCGAAGCCGGCCGCCTCGAACGGTTCCGCCAGGACGCTCGCGGTATGCCCGCCCGGCGTTCCGTGGAGGAGCACGACGTAGGGGGCCTCGCCGCGACGCGCGAACTCGACGGTCCCGCGCGCGGTCTCGACGACTTCCGCGGCCGCGTCGTGCGCCTCGGCCATCGCTCACCGGCGGGTTCGGGAACCGAAGCCGGTCGTCACGGATCGAAGGTCCACGTGCGGGGCTCGCGTCCCGGCTCGGCGTGCGCCTCCTCGACCACGACGCTCGGCGTCTCGTCCTGCCGGTAGAGGAACACCCACTTCAGGCCGGGCCGGTTCGCCTCGGGCACCGGTATCTCGTGCGTCACGAGCTCGGGCCCCTCGAAGACGTTCACCTCGCAGATCTCGTCCCCCGTGCAGAGCGCGATCGCCTGCTCGACCCAGTCCTCGACGGTGGCGCCGGCGGGAACCCAGGCCCCCCAGGCGTGGCTCGTGGTTCCCACCCAGCTGAGGACCACCGGTTCGGCATCCGCACCGCGGTCCTGCGCGGCCACCGGACCCGCGGCCATCGCGGCCAGCAGGCCTCCAACTCCCAACGAGACCAACGACCGCACGCCGCCGATCCTGCGCACCAGCCTCATGACGATCTCCTTCCGCACGATCCCGCCAGGCCGGACGCTCCGGCCGAGGCGTCCATTATGAGGGAACTGCCCGGGGAGGCCATCCGCCGCGCCCCGGAAGGGCAGGCCCCGCGATGCGCCTCACCACTGGAAGCGCAGGCCCAGCTTCATCGCCAGGGGATCGAGAGCGGCGATGATGCGCTCGTAGTCGCCCGTCCGCAGCGAGAAGTTGGTGACGGCGTTGGCGTTCAGCAGGTTGTAGAAATCGGCCATCAAGGTCAGCCGGCCGCGCGCCCCGGCCGCGATCGCCTTGTCGAGGCGCAGGTCGACGATGGTCACGTTCTCGGAGCGGTTCGCGGCGAGGTTCGTCAGGAAGATCGGCTGGTTGGTGCCGGTGCCCGGGATGTCGACCCGCTGGATCGGCGCGTAGGGCCAGCCGCTCTGGTGGCGGACGTTGGCCGACAGCCCGACGTCCCAGGGCAGGTCGATGCGGGCCAGCAGCCGGCCGCCCCAGTTCGTGGTGGCCTGCCGGGCCGGCACGTCGAGGCTGTGGTTCTGCCAGATCCGCCCGTGCCCGCCCGAGCCGACGACCAGCGGATCGGCGAACAGCGGGCTCCGCGTCTCGCCGGCCGCGGCGCGGAACTCGTCCCGCCACTGGTAGTCGAAGCTCGCCTGCAGCAGCAGCCCCCCGGTGAAGCGGCGGTCCACGGCCACCTGCACGGTGTCGTAGGAGGCGTGCATGCCGGGGAACGCGGCGATGCGGTTGTCGACCGTCCCCGCGAGGTCGTCGGGCACGCGCTGAACGCGGATCGGCGCGCCGGCGAGCACGTTGATCGGGCAGTCCCAGTCCGGGTCGGCCGTGCACGCGATGCCCCTCCCGGCGAGCAACGCCTCCTGCTGCGGCCCGTTCCAGAGGCCGCTGTCGCCGTTCAGATCCTTGCGCACGTAGGAGACCCGCAGCGCGGTGTCCTGCCGCAGCTCGTGCTCCAGCGATACGTTGATCTCGTCGACGAACTCCGTCGCAAGGTCCGGGTCGATGGGCGTCCCGATCGTCCGGAGCGTCGTGCCCGTGGCGCCCAGCTCGGCGAGCTTGGCGCCCAGCTCCTCGGGGCCGTCGTAGATCCCGTTGGCGTTCGGGTCGAGAAACGCGTAGCGGATCCAGGACGTGCTGGCGGGATTGGCGGCTCCGTGGGAGTCGGCGAGGTTGACGTAGTAGCGGCCGAAGTGCCCCTTGAGCACCGTGCGCTCGGCGAGCGCGAACGTCACGCCCAGCCGCGGCGCCCAGGTGTTCCAGACGACGCTGGTCTGGCCGGCGATCGCCCCGGTCGGGAAGAAGTCGGCGAAGTGGGGGTTCGATTGCGCGTCGAGGAAGTAGGTGTGCTGCTGCTCGTAGCGCACGCCGAGGTTCAGCGTGAGCCGTTCCGTCGGGCGCCACGTGTCCTGGAAGTACGCCGCGTGGTGCCGGTTGCGGTTGTCGGACGCGATCTCGCCTTCTGCCGGCATGCTGAACAGCATGATGCGGTCGACATGGAACGGCCGGTCGTTCTCGCTGTCGTCGAGGTAGCGAACGTGCCCGGAGTTGGCGTTGGACCCGAACCGGGCGCTGTCGATCTGGAACTCGTAGCCGACCTTCAGGTCGTGGCTGCCGCCGAAGTCGGGAACGTAGTGGCTCGTGCTGACCGTCACCTGCGGCTTCCAGCGGACGAACGTGAACGGCGGCGCGCCGTCGACGCCCGGGAACCAGCCGGCCCCGCTGAGGCGTCCCGTGGCGGCGTCGAGGCGCGGCGGGTTCGGCCCGGGGGCGACCTGCGGGACCATCGGCCAGCCGAAGCCGAAGTGCTTCACGGCCGTCGTCGTGAAGGTCCGGTCGTTCCAGATGCGCTGCCACTCCCCCTTGTGCGCCCAGCTCCAACTGGCCTGGGCCAGCACCGAGTCGGGGCCCACGTCGGTCGACAGGCCCCGCTTCGGCTTCTCCTTCAGCCCCCACTGCGTGTAGCCGATGAACCGGTCCCGGTCGCTCGGCCGCAGCGTCACCTTGCCCCCGAAGTTGTCGAAGTCGCCGAGGTCGGTGGCCACCGAGCGGTCTACGCCCGAGACCGCCTTGTCGATCCGGAAGTGGTTGTAGAAGCCGTAGAACCAGGCCCGGTCGCGCAGGATGGGACCGCCCAGGTCGGCGTGGGTCTCGAAGAAGAGCAGGTTCGGGTTGCCGGTGTAGCCCCGCGACTCGAGGTCGGCGTCGCGGTTGTCGCCGACGAAGCTCTCGTGCTCGTAGTCGCCGTGGAACATGCCGCTGAAGACGTCGCCGCCGCTCTTCATGGTCATCATGACCAGCGAGCCGGGGGCGGTCATCTCCACGTCGGCGCCGGCCGCCGTGGTCGTGAACTCCTCGATGGAGTAGTAGTCGAAGTAGAAGCCGGTGCCGCCGTCCCCTTCCGTCGTGTCGATGCCGTCGGCGAGGATGCGGTTCTGGTCGCGGATGCCGAAGCTCTCGTATCCCGTCTGCTGGCTCTTGTGGGAGCCGCCGACGTCGAAGCCGCGCATGCGGACGCCCGACGTCTGGCCGAGCACGGCCCACACGTCGGTCGCGGACGGCACCTCCTGCAGCTCCTCGACGCCGAAGTCGTTGACGAGCGCCGTCGTCCGGATGTCCACCACGGGCGCATCGCCGGTGACGGTGACCGTCTCCGCCACCGTGGCCACCTCCAGCGCCGCGTCGATCCGGATCACGCGGCTGCCCTCGACGATCACGCCTTCGCGGACGAGGGTGCCGAAGCCCGACAGCTCGAACGTCAGGTCGTACGATCCGCGGCCGAGGGCGCGGAAACGGTAGGAGCCGTCGACGAGCGTGAACGAGACCAGCGGGGCGATGAGCTCCTCTCCGCTGAGGGTGACCGTCGCGCCCGGCACCGCGAGACCCTGCACGTCGGCCACCCTTCCCTCGATCGTCCCCGTCGTCTGGGCTGCGGCGGGAGGGGCGGAGAGCGCGGTGGCGGCGGCGATCACGATCGCGGCGGCGATGCCCCAGGCGACGACCGCTGTGGTACGCCGCAGCGCTCGTGGTTCCCGGTGGCGGGGCGCGCGCTCCGCCCGCAGGCTCGACGCCGCGCGCAGGGTGATGGAAAGTGACCGAGGGTAGGGGAAAAATGTACTCGCTACCACCGGCATATCGTAACAGTCGAGTCTACTGGCGTGGGGTGTGCAGGCCCGGCATGTTCACGTGGGATCGCACGTCCTCCTGCACGGAGTCGAGTCGTCCGGCGACACGTTCGAGGCGCAACGCGATCCACAGCACGCCGACCGCGGTCACCAGGGACAACAGGAGCGTCAGGATTGCGATCACCTCGTGGGGCACAAGCGTCACTCTATCACCTCCTCCGGCCGCGTCTAGGATCCGGAGCGCTGCATGCCCCGTGCCACCTCCGCGCGGCAGGTGCGGCGCCTCAATCTCCAGCAACCAGTTTGGGGTGTCGCTTGACGGGCTGCGGAGACTGGTGGAACCGTCCGGAGCCGCACGGGCAGACCTGTACCGCGTGATACGCTGATGCGGACGAAGGTGCCGCTCCGGATCACACCGGCGCTGGTGCCGGCTTGTTCGTCCCGTGCCCCGCAAGCCCCCAGAATCCCACCGCCCCGGACGTCGAATCCGTGGACTGACCCGTAGGGGCTTCCTCCGCGCCGGCTCCGGCGCCGCGGCGACGATGGCGCTCGGCTGCTCCGGCGGCCTCTCGCCGGCGGCGGACAGCGCGCTCGACTCCGGCCGCATCGCCGGCTCCATCCTCGGTGCCTCCCACCGGATCGGCCATCGCCTGCGGCAGCCGCGGGGGCCCGCGACGCGATGGCCGGCGCCGCAGCAGACCCGGGACGTGCCGGTGGTCATCGTGGGCGGCGGCATCGCGGGCCTCTCGGCCGCGTGGAAGCTGGCGCGCAGCGGCTTCCGCGAATTCACGGTGCTGGAGCTCGAGCCGGAGCCGGGCGGGAACTCGCGGTCGGGCGGGAACGAGGTCTCGGCCTACCCGTGGGGGGCGCACTACCTGCCGGTGCCGACGGCCGAAGCCACCGCCGTCCGCGAGCTGGTCGAGGAGATGGGCCTCGTCGAGGGCTACGGGCCGGACGGCGCCCCCCGCTACGACCCGCGCCACCTCTGCCACGCGCCGCAGGAGCGGCGCTTCGTCGACGGACGGTGGCGGGCGGGACTGTCGGCGCGGGACGTGGTGGACCCGGACGGCGACGGGAGCGGCGCGATGGTCGAGCTGGCGGCCTTCGAGCGGCAGGTTGCCGAGTTCCGCGACTACCGGGACGCGGGGGGGCGGCGGGCGTTCGCCCTGCCCGTGGCACTCAGCACGGCCGACCCGGCTATCGTCGGGCTCGACCGCCTGTCGATGGCCGAGTACTTCGACCGCGCGGGGTGGACCTCGCCCGACCTCCGGTGGTACGTCGACTACTGCTGCCGCGACGACTACGGCTGCACGATCGACACGACGTCGGCCTGGGCGGGCTGGCACTACTTCTGCTCGCGTCCCGACGACGTCGAGTACCTGACGTGGCCGGAGGGGAACGGCCGGATCGTCCGTCACTACCTGGACCGCATCGGCGACCGCGTTCACACCGGCAGGCTCGTCTTCCGGGTGCGGGCGACGGACGCGCCCGGAGTTGCGGCGCTGCCGGGAGGCGGGGAGGCGCCGGGTGTCGCGGGCGCGCCTCGCGGCGCCGGGCCGCCAGGCATCGGGGGCACCGGGCGGACGCCCGGGAGCGGGGGTGCGGGGCGATCGCAAGCCGGAATGACCCCCGGCGGCGGCGTCGAGATCGACGTTCTCGACACGCGCACCGAGACCGCGGAGCGCTTCCGCGCGCGCCGCTGCATCTACGCCCTGCCGCGGTTCACGGCTCCCCACGTCATCGAAGGCTACGGGCCGGCCGGGCTGGACGCGTTCACCTACTGCCCGTGGATGGTCGCCAATCTCACCGTCCGCCGCCTGCCGGACGGCGCCGCGTGGGACAACGTGCTTGCCGACAGCCCGTCGCTCGGCTATGTCGTCGCCACCCACCAGGACCTGCGGATCGCGCCGGGGCGGAGCGTGCTGACCTACTACCTGCCGCTCACGGCGCCGAACCCGGCCGCGGCGCGCGCGTGGATGCTGGAGCGCGAGTGGCGCGACTGGGTGTCGCTCATCCTCGCCGACCTCGGGCAGGCGCACCCCGACATCGAGTCGCTGGTCACCCACGTCGACGTCATGCTCTGGGGACACGCGATGATCCGCCCCGTGCCGGGCTTCATCTGGGGCGAGGAGCGCCGTGGGGCCGCGTCCCGGCACGGGGCGGTCCGTTTCGCTCATTCGGACATGAGCGGGATCTCCGTGTTCGAGGAAGCGCAGTACCACGGCGTCCGCGCCGCGGAAGAGGTGATGCGCGAGCTCGGCCATCCGTTCGCGAGCTCGCTCTGACATCCGGCCGGGTACGCAGGACCGCCCGGACCCTGAGTAGAGAGTCCGGGCGGTCCGGAGGTGCACGGGGAGCTGCGCGACGGCGCGCCTAGGCCGTCGCGATGCCCATCTTCTGCTTCAGCGCGGCCAGCGAGTCGGCGGCGGCGCTGGGCGACGAGGTGGTCAGCGCCTTGTCGATGTCGTCGTCGACGCTGCGGCCGACGTCGTTGAGCTGGTCGTAGGCCTCGGCGAGCGACTCCTCCTCCTCGACCTTGTGCTTCATCTTCTCGAGCATCGCCACCGTGCCGCTGGCGTCGACGCCGGCGAGCTGCTGGTTGATCTTGCGCATCGACGACGCCGTGCGCGCGCGGGCCCGCAGCGTGACGAGGTCGTTCTCGTAGCGCGCGATCTTCCGCTTCAGATCGTCCACCTTGGCCTGGAGCTGGTCGGCCATCCGCTGCTGGGTCTGGTGGTCGCCGTTCACGCGGGCCGCAAGCCGCACCGCGTCCTCCTTCTTCTCGAGGGCGGCCGTCGCCAGCCGCTCCGCGTCGGCGGCCTGCATCTCACCGGACTCCATCCGCTTGAGCAGCAGCATCGCCTTGCGCTCGTACTCCGCGGCCCGCTTCTTGTGGTCGTCGCCCTCCTTGTGCAGGCGGATGGCCAACGACTTCACCTGTGCCAGGCTGACCATCGCCGCCTGCAGGTTCCGCTTGAGGTCGCGGATGCCCTGCTCCGTCATCTTGATGGGATCCTCCAGGTGATCCACCGCGGCGTGGGCGTTGGCTTCCGCGACCTTGAACAATCGGCTGAAAAACCCGGCCATTCTCTCTTCTCTCCTTGCACAGTCCCAACTGTGCCGTCAACTCCGGTCCGTGCCCTGCCAGTAGGTGAGCAGCTCGGCGCCGTACTCCGCCAGGGCCAGCGAGAGCGATTGTATCGAGCCGTGCAGCTCGTTCGCGTCGAGGTTGGCGAGCTGCAGCGTGTCCCGGTAGAGGACGCGCCGGCCCGTCTCGTCGAGGACGAACGCACCGTGCACCAGGGTGTTGTTCATCTGCAGCAGCCGCGTGAAGAGATCGCGGGGCTCCGGTGGCACCTCGCCGATCAACTGCTCGAGGATGACGAGGGGCGGCTCGCAGTCGATGACCATCTGCTTGATGCCGGCGTCCTCGTCCTCGATCACCACCAGCTCCTCGGCCTCGTCCTCCGTCACGATGGTGACCCCGAGCTCCAGCAGGTACTCCCGGACCTTGTCGAGATGCTCAGACATCGAAACCCGCGCCTCCCCGCGCGACTGTAGCACTTGCCGTCACAGCTTCCTCTTCTAGATTACGATGCGGCCGGCGGAGCGGTTCGCGCACCCGTCGCGGTTCACGAGCCCGGGGGCGGACCCGTCGCGGCCCCCGACTGCGCCGCGACGACCACGAGGTGGTCACCGGCATGCACCGGCTCGTTCGAGTCGGGGTTCGTCACCATCTCCCTCTTCCCGTCCGCGTCCCGGCGTCGCTGTATCGCCAGCGCGATCATTCCCCGCTGCCGCTTGAGCTCGCAGAACAGGTCGAGGAACCCCCTTCCCGCGTCGGCGTCGTCCACCGGGACGGTGATGAGGTTCTGCCCCTCCTGGGCGCTGAGCAGCTCGCGGACGACGGTGGAGATGCCGTGATCGAGGGTTGCGGTCGAGATGACCCGGCTGCAGAGGTCGGCCCCCACGATGACCTCGTCGGCGCCCGCCCGTTCCGAGTGGCGGGCGTTCTCCTCGCCGGCCAGCTCCACGATCGTGTAGACGGCCGGATTGACGCTCTTCACCGTCAGGACCGACAGCACCGCCCGGGCGTCGCGCGCCTGGTAGTCGAGCCCGCGGTCCCCCACCAGCACCACGGTGGCCGCGCGTTCCAGCCCGGCCCGCTTGAGGTCCTCCTCGTTGACGTCGCCGCGCACGAAGTGGAGCCGCTCGTCGTCGACCGGCCTGGTCTCGACCTCCGCCAGCAGGACGATGTCGGCGTCGGCAGCCCGCGAATCGGCCCGCAGGTCCTTCAGGATCTCGCGCGTGCGGTCGTTCCAGCCGCACAGGACGATGTGCCCTTCCAGGTCGGACGGTTCCATGCCGCGGTCCCTCCTCGCCCGCTGCTCGACGAACACGCCGGCGATGGTCGCCGTGAACGTGCCCAGCACGCCGATGCCGAAGAACATCAGCACGACGCCGATCACGCGACCGCCGAGCGAGACCGGCGCGATGTCGCCGAAGCCCACCGTGGTCAGGGTGACGATGGCCCACCAGACGGCGTCGGGGAACGGCCGGTCCTCCTCGAACCAGGTCAATCCGGCCGCCCCGGCCAGGATCAGAACGACGATCACGCCCGCCAGCCGAAACAGGTTCTCCCGGCGCAGGAACGCCAGGAGCGTCGCGAACGGCCGCGCGACGGGGATGGTGCGGATGCCCATCGGCCGGCGGGGACGTCAGAGCGTCAGGCCGATCAGCATCGACGCCGCGAGATAGGTGGTCGCCTCGATGACCCCGGCGCCCAGGTTGGGCGAGTCCTGGAGCAGCTCGTCGCTCAGGCTCGCGCCGGGCAGCAGCACCTTGTCCGCGAAGAGCCGGACCAGCGGCAGCAGGACCAGTCCGACCACGGTGTAGTAGGCGAACTCGGTCAGGCTCGCGTTCCAGGAGACGAAGTCGCCCTCGCCGGCCAGCCGGATGATGTTCCCGAAGCCGACGAGCACCCCGGCGAAGGCGATCGCCACCGCGACGTTGCCGCGCTCGATCTGGTCGTGGAGGTCGTACGACGTGATGCGGTCGTACAGCAGCCCCGCGACGAGGAGCGCCACGAGGCCGCCGATCCAGAATGCCAGCCCCGATGCCAGGCCGCCCTCGCCCGACATCGCGCCGGCCGTGACGAGGCCCATCGCCACGTAGTTGCCGCCCTCGATGAGGCCGACGCCGACGTTGCGGTCCTCGACGATCTCGCGCTCGATGACGAACTGCCGGAACACCACCTTGTCGTTGATCCAGGCCGACAGGTTGAGCAGCACGATGCCCAGCAGGCCGAAGAGGGCCAGGCCGATCACGTCGTCGAGCAGGCTGAACGAGGCCGGGCCCGAGACGACGCCGGCGAGGACGATGACGACGCCCAGGTAGTAGCCGGCCACCGCAGCGGCTACCGCGAGGTTGTCCCGCTCGATGAGCTCGGTCCGGAGGACGAAGCGCCGGTGCAGCAGGTCGAAGACCCACTTGCCGATGACGAGCAGCACGAGCACGACGGCCAGATAGACGAACCCGTTCAGGATCTGCTCGACCGACATCATGCGCCTCCCGAGGGTTACTTGCCGAAGCTGCGGAAGCCTCCCGACATGCGGCCCTGGACCCGCTGCCCGAAGGACCGGGTGCTCGCCGCCTGCCGCGCCTGCTGGCGGCGGAAGAAGTCGGGGTTCGACTGGCGGGTGGCGGACCCGTTCGTGCCGTACGTGCTGCCGCCGCGGCCGTAGTAGGTCTGGCCACGGTCGCGGGAGTCCCGGTAGCCGTTCCAGTCGTCCCGGCTGATGCCTCCCCCGAATCCGCCGAGCAGGTTGCTGAGCAGCGCGTACTGGCCGTAGAACTCCCAGAACGAGCCGCCGCGGCCGTCGTCCCGCCACTGCCCGTAGCGCTCGTCGCCCACCTGCTGGTAGCCGGGCGGGTGAGCGCCCTGGTCGACCCCGCCGTCGCCCGTCTTCGACAGGATCACCATGCCGAGGAACGGCTCGTAGCGCGAGTAGGTGGCGCCGTCGACCTCCGCCTCCAGCACCGTCTCGCGATACTCGAGATCGTCCGAGCCGGGCTGCGGCTGGCCGACGAGCACCTGGTAGCGGTGCGTGTACGTGAACAGGCCAGCCTCCATGTCCTGCAGCACGACCGAGTACTCGGGGAAGCCGTCGAGCTGGGTTCGGAGGCGATCCAGCGGAGTCTGGGAGCTGCACGCGGCGAGGGCGAGCGGAAGGGTCATCGCGAGCGCGAGCGCCGCCGTCGCGCCGCGTCGGGCGCCGCCAGCCGCGGGCACGGACCCGCCCCGCCGGACGGCTCGGGGTCCGGTCTGCGCCGGAGACGAACGGCCGGCCGGTTTCCCGACTCCGGGAGACGGACGACGGGGTGCGGTCATGCCGGCCCTCCCGGCAGGATGTGCGTGAACTGGTAGTCCTCGACGACGGACCCGGCCGCGGCGGTGAACTCGGTCT
>JAPOWL010000245.1 GCA_026707615.1 Acidobacteriota bacterium
TCCCTCTACAGCCAGATCCTGCTTCGCCCGTTGCCGGTCGTCGAGCCCGAACGGCTGGTCAACCTCGAAGCCCCGGGACCCAAGGGCGGCTCGAGCAGTTGCGACGGCGCGGGCGCGTGCGACGAGGTCTTCAGCTACCCGATGTTCCGCGACCTCGAGCGGGAGCAGACGGTCTTCACCGATATCGCCGCGCACCGGGGCTTCCGCGCCGTTGCGGCATACCGGGGGCAGACGGTCAGCATCCAGGGGACGCAGGTCTCCGGGTCGTACTTCCCGACCCTCGGCCTCGCGCCCGCGGTCGGGCGCCTGCTCGGTCCGGAGGTCGACGAGTCGATCGGCGGGCATCCGGTCGCCGTCCTCGGCCACGAGTTCTGGCAGTCCGGTCTGGGCGGGACGCGCGACGTGGTGGGCGAAGCCCTCGTCGTCAACGGGCAACCGCTGACCATCGCCGGCGTGGCTCCGCCAGGGTTTCGGGGCACCACGTTCAACCAGCCGTCCGACCTCTTCGTGCCGCTCACGATGCACGGCCGGCTGTCGACGGGCGGCGGCGAAGGGCGCTTCGAGGACCGCCGGAGCTACTGGCTCTACCTCTTCGCGCGACTCGAGCCGGGGGTCTCTCGAGACCAGGCCCACGCGGCGCTGCAGCCGCTGTACCGCGGCATCCTCGCCGAGGTCGAGGCGCCGCTGCTGGCCGGGGCGGGCGACGAAGCCCGGGCGCGGTTCGTCGCGAGAACGCTGCAGGTCGAGGACGGACGCCGGGGACAGAGCGTCATCGACGACGTGGCGGGCGCCCCGCTGTTCCTTCTGTTCGTCGTCACCGCCGTCGTCCTCCTGATTGCGTGCGCCAACATCGCGAACCTGCTGCTCGCCCGCTCGGCCGCGCGCGGATCCGAGATGGCGGTGCGACTCGCGGTCGGCGCGCCGCGGCGGCGCCTGCTGGCGCAGCTCCTCACCGAGTCGTGCCTGCTCGCAATCCTCGGCGGCGCGGCCGGGCTGGTCGCGGCGCAATGGACCCTGCGTCTCATCGGCGTGCTCCTGCCGCCGGAAGTCGCCGAGTACATCCCCTTGACGCTGGATCCGCGTGCCGTGCCGTTCACGGGCGCCCTCGCGCTGGGGACGGGCGTGCTGTTCGGGCTCTTTCCGGCGCTCCACGGGACGCGCGTTGCGCTGATCTCGGTGCTCAAGGACGATGCCCAGCCGGGCGGCGCCCGCTCGGCCGCCGGCTTCCGGAACGGGCTGGTCGTGGCCCAGTTCGCCCTGGCGGCGATGCTGCTGCTGGTCGGCGGGCTCTTCATCCAGAGCCTGTGGAACCAGGGCCGCGTCGACCTCGGTATCCGGACCGCGGACATCGTGACGTTCCGCCTGTCGGCGGCCCTCGACGGCCGTGGAGATGCGCAGGCCCGCGCGCTCTACGAGCGGGTCGAGGACGCGCTGGCGGCCCAGCCGGCGGTGAGCGCGGTGACCGCGGCTTCGACGCCGGTGCTCTCGGGATCCGGCCAGGGAACGTCCGTCATGGTCGAGGGATTCGAGGCCGGACCGGACACCAATCGCAGCACGAGGTTCAATCAGATCGGCGCCGACTACTTCCGGACCCTCGGAATCCCCCTGCTGGCAGGCCGGCCGTTCACCGAGTCGGACGTGCGCGGGGCCCCGCCGGTCGCCGTCGTCAACGAGGCGTTCGCACGCCGGTTCGGGCTCGGGCGCGAGGCCGTGGGCAGGCGCCTGGGCCGCGGCGGGCTCGACGCCGCGCTGGACACCGAGATCGTCGGGCTCGTCGCGGACACGCGCCAGGACGACCCCGGCAGCCCCGCCCCGCCGCTGCTGTTCGTTCCGTATCGACAGGAGGAGACGGTCGGCTCTCTCGCGTTCTACGTCCGGAGCGCCCTTCCGGCCGCGGGCCTCCTGCGTTCCATCCCCGCGGTGGTGGCCGAGCTCGCTCCGACCCTGCCGGTCACCGACCTCAAGACCCTGGCGCAGCAGGTGGAGGACACCGGCTTCCAGGACCGTGCGATGGCCGTGTTGTCCGCGGCCTTCGCGGGGATCGCGACCGCGCTGGCTGCGCTGGGGCTCTACGGCGTGCTGGCGTACGCGGTGGCCCGGCGCACGCGGGAGATCGGCTTGCGCATGGCGCTCGGCGCGGACGCGGCGCGGACGCGGGCCATGGTGCTCGGCCAGGTCGCGCGCATGACCCTGGCGGGCGGCGCGCTCGGCTTCGTTGCGGCGCTCGGCCTCGCGCGCGTCGCGCAATCGATGCTCTACGAAGTCGACGGTCTGCCGCCCGCCGTCGCCGCCGCGGCGGGCCTGGTGCTGACCGGCGTCGCCCTCGCCGCCGGACTCGTCCCCGCCCATCGGGCGGCACGCGTCGATCCGATGAACGCGCTGCGGCACCGGTAGTGCAGGCCACCGCGCCCCGGGGCCGCCAACACGTCGAAAACGCGGCAGCCACCACCACCGGCGACGGCGACCTGCGCTTCTCTCCGAGACTCGGTATCCGGGTCGTTCTCACGGACTCGCCCGCCAACTGAAGCAGGGGCCATGAGGATGGGTGCACTCCCGTGGTGTCGATCCCCCCAATTCGGGTAGGGACGGAGAGTGCGAGGTCGTGCTACGTTGCGGGCAGGCAGGTCCGCCCGCTGGACGACAGGGCGCTTGCGAGCCCGCCGAGGAGGGACCATGAAGACTGCTGGGCAAATGCGCATCCACCTTCTGGAGAAGGCGGCCGAGGACGAAGCCTTCAGGGCCAGACTGCTCGAGGATCCGCACAGGGCGATCAAGGAGGAGCTGGACGTTCCCATTCCGGAGGGGTTCAAGATCACGGTGCTGGAAGACAGCGAGAACACCACCAACATCGTGCTCCCGCCCCGGGCGAAGCTGAAGGCGGCCGAGCTGGCATCGGTCAGCGCCGCCAGTTGGGCCAACGACCGCGGCGAGGACGACAACGACCGCTGGAACAACGCCCCGCAGTGGTGGGACGCGAACGACTACGACGAGTAGCGTTCGCGACGCGCAACGCCTCGCGCGCGGCTGTATCACTGTGGGGGGCGTCCGGCGGTCACCCGAATGTTCGCGAAGAACCTCTACCGGGACGACGCGGTCGTCGCGCACGCCAAACCCGAATCGCTGGATGGGCTCGTCCGTGTGGATCCGCCGCATCAGTTCGTCGTGACGAGGCTGTCCGCCGGTCTCGCCCTGATCGTGCTCGCCTGGCTCGTAGCGGGGACGACGGACCACAGCCTCTGGCTCCATGGCGTTCCGGCGGTGCAGTGGGACATGACGGCCCCGCCTGTCGTCGACGCGGAAGGCAGGGCACGCGCGGAGCTGGTCGCCTTCGTCTCCGCGCGGGACGCCGAGAAGCTGGCTCCCGGCTTGCCGGTGGACGTCCTGCCCGTGGGAACCCCCACGGCCCGCGACGCGGCGGGCACCGTGCTCTCCGTCTCCAGGAACACCGGCGAGCTCCCGCCCCGGTTGGCGGAGCGGACGGGCCTCGGGGCCGGTCGGTCGTTTCTCGTCCGGATCGCCATGACCGCGCCGGCGCGCGCGGCGGGGGACGAGGGCGCCCCGGACGTCCTTCACCGGTTGCGCATTCGGCTGGGCCGCCAGAGCCCGTTGCAGTTCCTGGTGCGCCAAATCCCCTGGGGGTTTGAGGCAGCCGGTTGACGTCGGGCCTTATCGGGTGGACCCCGGCGCCCCGGAGGTGACCGTCGTGGACTGGACGAGGTACCTCGGGTTCCGGGGCCGGACGCCCAGCTTCCCGCAGATCCACTCCACCGAGTGCGGGGCCGCCTGCCTCGGCGTCGTGCTCGCGCACCACGGTTGCTGGGTGGGCATGGACGAGTTGCGGTCCCGGTGCGGAGTCAACCGCGACGGCTGCACCGCCCGGGACCTCCAACTGGCGGCGGAGCACTATGGACTGCGGGCGACGGGCTGGCGCCGGGAGCCGCACCAGCTTCGGAAGCTGCGGCTTCCGGCCATCCTGTTCTGGGAGTTCGACCACTTCGTGGTGCTGGAGGGTCTGAGCGGCGGCAGGTACCTGCTCAACGACCCGGCCGACGGCTACCGCGCCGTCTCCCACGACTACTTCAACGACCGCTTCACCGGCATCGTCCTGGAGCTCGAACCGGGTCCGGGCTTCGCCAGGCGCGGCGAGCGGCCGAGCCTGCGCCGGCAGCTCGGTCCGTGGTTCAGGCAGCATCGGCTGCGGCTGCTGTTCTGCGCGCTGTGCGGCCTCGTGCTGGTCGCCCCCGGCATCGGCCTGCCGCTCCTGCTGGGCGCGTTCGTCGACGAGGTCCTCATTGGCGGCGAGGCAGCGGGGACGCCCATCGTCCTCGGCGTGGGCGCGCTGGCCGCGCTCACCTTCTGCGTGACCTGGCTGCAGCAGCGGAGCCTGCGCGACCTCAACGTCGCGGTATCCGTGGAACAGGCCGAGCGCTTCGTCACGAAGATCTTCCGCCTGCCCGTCGAGTACTTCCAGAGCCGCTTCGCCGGGGACCTCGCCCAGCGGACGCTGTTGATCGACGGAATCGCCGGAGCCGGGGCGATGCACCTCTCCAGGATGCTGATCGACCTCTGCACGTGTCTCGCCTTCTTCGCCGCCATGCTGGCCCTCGACCCCCTGATCGCGGCGCCGGTGGCGGTCACCGCGGCCATGGGCCTGCTGGCGCTCAGAACGGCCTCGCGGTTCCGTCTCGACGAGAACCATCGGATGCGGCGCGAGCAGGGTCAACTGGCCGGCATCAGCAACTTCGCGGCGCGCAACCTCTACGCGATACGCGCGGCGGGCAACGAGGACGACTTCTTCGCCAGCTGGAGCGGGTTCCAGGCCCGGGAGCTCGCGGCCCGGCAACGGTTCCGGGAGCTGGGACTCGTCGGCGCCAGCCTGACCACGGTCACGACCATCCTCGGCAGCGCCGTCGTGCTCGGCGTAGGGGGCCTGCGGGTGATGTCGGGGAACCTGTCGGTGGGCGATCTCATGGCCTGCTACTTCATGGCCAACGGCTTCCTGGCCCCCGTCGGCGGACTGCTGCTGTCGATGGACTCGATTCACGTGCTCGACGCGGATCTGCGGCGCGTCAACGACGTCGTCGACGCGCAGGACGACCCGTCGGTCGTCGCGAAGGACGGCACGGGAGCGAGTGGCGTCGCGACGATCGACGGCAGGCTGCGCCTCGCCGGCTACCTGGAGCTGCGCGGCGTTTCCTTCGGCTACAAGCCGCGCGGACGCCCGCTGCTGCAGGACTTCAACCTGTCGGTGCGACCGGGCCAACGGGTGGCGCTGGTCGGCCCCAGCGGGTCGGGCAAGTCGACGGTGGCGCTGTTGATCGCCGGAGTCTTCCGGCCCTGGGAAGGGGAGGTGCTGTTCGACGGGCGCCCGCGAGACGCGGTCCCCCACAGGATCTTCAGCGAGTCGGTAGCGGTGGTGAACCAGCAGATCTCCCTCTTCGCGGGCAGCGTGAGGGACAACCTCACGATGTGGAATCCTGCCGTGCCGGACGAACTGGTCATCGGCGCCGCGCGAGACGCGGGCATCCATGGCGACATCGCGCGCCGCCCCCGGAACTACGCGGCTCACGTCGAGGAAGGGGGGACGAACTTCAGCGGCGGGCAGCGGCAGAGGCTCGAGATCGCGCGCGCCCTGGTGAGCGGGCCCTCGCTGGTCGTCCTGGACGAGGCCACGAGCTCCCTCGATGCGATGCTGGAGGCGGAGATCGACGATGCGTTGCGGCGTCGGGGTTGCGCGTGCGTGATCATCGCCCATCGCCTCAGCACGGTTCGCGATTGCGATCAGATCGTCGTGCTCGCCAAGGGTCGCACCATCCAGCAGGGCAGCCACGACGAGCTGATGCGGGACCGGGGCGGCCTGTACCGGCACCTGGTCGCCAACCGGTAGTCGAGCCGATGCCCGAACCCGACCCGGTTCGCCCGGGCGCCGAACGGCTCGAGCGGCTGCCCGCCGACACCTTCTCCACGGTCGCGGGCGAGCTCGTGCTCGACGACGCGGAATGTGTCTGGCGGGTGGAGTCGGGCGAGGTCGATGTCTTCGTCGTCGAGCTCGAAGGCGGCCGGGTCGTCTCGAGCTACAAGCACGTGACCCGCGCCGCGGCGGGGCGCCTGCTCTTCTGCCCGGACGGAACCGGGGCCAGCCGCCTGCAGTTGCGCGTGAAGGGGCGGCCGGGGTTTCGCGTTCGGAGGCTTCCGCTCGCGGGCGTTCTGGAGAGCCTGCCGCCCGGCGCCTTCGCGCGGCAGGCGGACCTGTGGATCGAGGCTCTGTCGGAGGCCGTGGCGCGCGACGTACCCCTGTTGCCCAGAGTCGACGTCTCCGTCCAGGCAGGCGAGGAAGCCGCGCTTCCGCCGCAGGCGGTGGTCTCGGCCCGCCGCGGGGTCGTCTGGGTGCCGACCCGTGGGGTTGGGGCCTTCCTGGGCACCGGTCATACCGGCCCGGACATGCCCGAGGCCGTGCCGCTCTCGCCGCACACCTGGATGCGCTTCGGCGAGGCCGTGGAGGTCTCCACCGCCTCGTCGGTGGACCTCGCCCGGCAGGGACGGCTGCCGGGCGCCCTGAAGCGCTTCCACCGCACGGCGCTGGCGGCGGAACGGCTGACCCGGCAACTGGCGTCGATCGACGTCGCCAACCTGCAGGTCGACAGCGCGAAGCTGCGGGAGAGCGCGGCGGAAGAGGCGCGTCGCGAGCTCCGGCGCGTCGCTCGCCCCGGGCGCGGCATGGCCGGCGCCGCCGCCGGCGGTCCGCCGCTGGTCGAGGCGCTCAGGCTGATCGGCAGGCGCGAGAGGATCCGTTTCGTGGAGCCGGAGGGGAACGAGCCGACCCTGGAGAGCATTCTCATCGCTTCCGGCGTGCGGGCGCGCGAGGTCGATCTGTCGTCCGAGCGCCGCTGGTGGACCGGGGACAGCTTCTCGATGCTGGCGTTCCGGCGCGAGGACGGCGGTCCGGTGGCCCTGCTCCCGAGCGCCGTCGGCCCCTATCGGGTCGTCGACCCGGCAGCAGGCGGCTCGAAGCGACTCGACGCGGCCGGCGCGGCGCGGCTCGAGCACCGGGCGTGGGTCTTCTATCGGCCGTTCCCGCCGCGTCCGGTCACGACGCGGGACGTGATCTCCATGGCGGCGCATCGCCTGCCGATGGAGGCGGCGCGCTTCGCGGCGGCCGGCCTCCTGGTGGGTCTGTGCGCCTTCTTCCCCGCCGTAGCCACCGGGCTGTTCGCGGACTGGGTGATGCCCGCCGGGAGCCGGGAGCTCCTGTGGTCGCTGACCGCCGCGATGCTGGTCGTGGCGGTGTTCGGCGTGCTCATGACCCTGCAGCAGAGCTCGACGCTGCTGCGGGTCGAGGCGCGCGCCGCCACCCTCCTCGGTGCGGCGGTCTGGGACCGCCTCGTCGCGTTGCGGCCGAGCGCCCTCGAGGGCCTCCCGGCGGGGGAGCTGACCTCGCGCGCCCTGGTGTTCCACAGCCTGCGGGAGCGTGCTTCGAACGTCGTCACCAGCTCGCTCGTCTCCGTCCTGTTCCTCTCCCCCACCCTGCTGCTCCTGTTCTGGTACGACCCCGTGCTGGCCGGCGTCAGCCTGGCCGTCGGCACGGCCGCGGTCGTGGCCATCGTCGCGCTCGCGGTCCTGCAGCTCGCGCCCCAGCGACGTCACGTCGAGGCGCGCCAGCGCCTCGCCGGCACCCTGTTCCAGTTCATCGCCGGCATCGGCAAGCTGCGTTCGTCGGGCGCCGAAGAAAGCGCGTTCGGATTCTGGGCGCGCGGCTATGTGGATCAGAAGCAGGCGGAGATTCGCGTGAACCGCCTGAACGAGCTGGCGGTCGCGATCACCGCCAGCATTCCCGCGGCGGCGGCCGCGGTCCTGTTCGCCACGACCCTGCTCCTGGAATCGGAAGAGCTGACGGTGGGCGTGTTCTTCGCGGTCTACGCCACGTCCATGCTGTTCTTCGGCGCCACCACGCGCCTCGGCGCCGCCGTGCAGGCCCTGTCGTCGGTCATTCCGGAATACCAGCAGGTGAAGCCCCTGCTCGCTCTCGCCCCGGAGACGCGCGAGGAGGCCCGCGGCGCCGGCGAGGTCGAGCTCCGGGGCGAGCTGCGGTTCGAACGGGTCGGGTTCGCCTATCCGGGCAGCGACGAGGCGGTCCTGGACGACATCTCGCTGCATGTGCGGCCGGGCGAGTTCGCGGCGATCGTGGGCGAATCCGGCGCGGGGAAGAGCACGCTCTTCAATCTCGCCCTGGGCCTCGAGGAGCCCACCCGCGGCGCCGTTTACTACGACGACCACGACGTGACGCAGCTCAATAGGAGATCGCTGCGGCGCCAGCTCGGCGTCGTCTCGCAGAACGCGGGCCTGCAGCCGGGATCGGTGCTGCAGAACATCGTCGGGGTCGCCCGCGACCTGACCGAGGAGGACGCCTGGGAAGCGGCGAGGCTGGCTTCCGTGGACGAGGACATCCGCCAGATGCACATGGGCATGCAGACGCCGGTGGGAGACACCGGCTTGTTCTCCGGGGGGCAGACGCAGCGCATTCTCATCGCCGCGGCGCTGGTTCGCAAGCCACGGGTCGTGTTTCTCGACGAGGCGACCAACTGGCTCGACAACCGGTCGCAGGCACTGGTGATGCGCAGCATCGAGGCTCTGGCGGCAACCCGGGTGGTCATCGCCCATCGGCTGTCCACCATACGGGAGGCGGACACCATCCACGTCCTGGAGAAAGGGAAGCTGGTGCAGTCGGGTTCGTACGAGGACCTTGCTCGGGAACCCGGGGCGTTCCAGCGTCTCGTCGCCCGGCAGCTCCAGGAGCGGGGCGCAATCGAGGGAGAGCAGGCATGAAGGCATCGGAGATGTTCCGGGGCGCCGGGCCGGCCCCGGGCGGGATCAGGATGCGGGCCCAGTCCCGGTACGAGGAGGCCTACGAGGAGGCGCTCGCGCACGTCATCGCCCGGCGAGCGGGCATCCCGCCGATCAAGGTGCGCTACGAAAGGGACCCCGAGAATCCGGCGGAGACGCCGCCCGCCCTTCTCGACATCGACGAGTTCCGGGCCGAGGGCGGGGAAGAGGGCCTGCGCGGCCTGGAGAGGCTCTTCCGTCCGCTCGGGTCACGGGCCTTCCACCAGGCCCAGTACGAACGCTGTCGGCCGATGCTCTTCCACGGACCTCGCGAGCGGTTCCACCACCTGGTGTCCTGGGAAGACCTCGGCGACCTGATCTACAACCGCAACCTGTCCCAGGCGCAACTGCAGGTGGTTCAGGACAGCGACTACGTGCCGGAGCACCTCTACTCCTACGCGAGCCGTCATTTCGGCTCGCGGTCGCATGCGCCGTGGCACGGCGCGGTGGATCCGCAGAGGCTCGAAGCCTTCGTGCGCAACGGCGCCTCCGTCATTCTCAACAGCGTTCACACCCTGCACGAACCAATCCGCGTGCTGATCGGCGAGATAGAAAGCACCCTGGCCAACTACGCCGGGGTGAACCTCTATGCGTCGTGGCGGTCCGCCCCGTGCTTCGCCAACCACTGGGACGACCACGACGTCTACATCCTCCAGGTGCGGGGGCAGAAGGTCTGGCGCCTCTGGGGCGAGGTGCGAAGGCAACCGCTGAGCCGGGACGTCGAACCCAACGAGGCCGCGCCTGCCCACCCCGTCTGGACGGGCACTCTCGACGAAGGCGACGTGCTCTACATTCCCCGCGGCTGGTGGCACAGCGCCCACGTCGCCGACGAGAACGACGGGCGCGGCACCATTCACCTCACCCTGAGCCCTCACTATCTCAAGAGCGCGCAGCTCTTCGGCTGGCTGGAGGCGAGGATCGCCGGGCACGAGGGGTTGCGGCGCAACGTGCCCCTCTACGCGGACGCCGGCAGCCTGCGCGAGTTCCTTCTCGAATACCGGAAGGTGATCGACGCGGCCCTGGTCGAGGCGGGGGAAGGAGCCCTGGCCCGCGACCTGCAGCGCTCCTGGCAGGCACGGACGCCGGGCCAGTTCCTGCAGGAGATCGAACCGTGGCGAGGCGAAACCTGGAAAGACCTGCAGCTCAGCATTCGCGGTTGGGAACAGGCGAGCGTCGTGACCCGTCCCGGGAAGGACGCCTTCGTGCTCCGGGCGAACGGCCAGGAGTTCGAGCTGGACGCGCGCTGCCGGAGCCTGATCGAGTTGCTGCTGGACCGGGGAGCCGTCCGGATCGGGGAGTTCCTCGAGACGGCGGGCGATTCCTTCGTGGCGGGATTCGCAAGCGACTTCGCGGTGGGGCTCATCAAGGAGGGCATCGCGGTGGCGACGACGGCCGGCGGGCAGGAGTCTGCGCCGTAGAACGGCGTCGCCCGCGCAACGCCGGGGCGGGCGGCGACGGCTATCGCCGGTCGAGCGCCGCGCTCGCGCGAACGAGTGCGGCGACGCAGCATGCCGTGTCGTAGCACCGTGACACGAACGCGAAGCGGCGCTCGCTCGGCCACAGGGGACCGGAGGAAAGGGGGCAGGCGGGCCAGCCGCCGTCGGCTTGCTGTTCCATGAGCAGCACGTGGACGGACGCGCCGAGATCGTCCCGGGAAGGCGGACAGCCGAGGGAATCGAGCGACAGCAGTGCGATGGCGGTTCGCAGGACATCCCCGTAGGAGCCGTCGCGGACGCGCCGGTCCCGGATCCGCGTTGCAACCAGCAGTCGAACGTCGTCGAACAGCGTTGTGTGGAGCTGGCGAGCCTGCGCCATGGCGGCGTAGAGATCGACAGGGTCCCAGTAGTAGTGGATGGCTTCCCGCTCCTCGCCGTTCTGCACGAGGGAGACGAGCCAGTCGCGCGCCCGCCGGGTGGCGGCGGTCAACCCGAGATACGCCAGGGCGTTGGCATTCACGACCGCGTCCGCATCGAGGGATTCGATCGGCCGATCCAGCAGCCAGGTGTGTATGCGCCCGCTGCCGTCGCGGTTGCGGATGAGGCGCTCCCGGTTCCAGCCGGCCAGCAGCCAGGGATGGAACCCCAGAGCCAGGGAACAGGTCGAGGTGGTGTCCACGTCGGGCGGCAGGTGGGGCCAGTAGCGCCAGACTCCGGGAAACTCCATCGAAACGCCGATGTGACGCCTCGTGCGCGACACCACGGAAACCGCACGGGGATGGTCGATGCCGGCGAGCTTCAGGGAGCCGAGGGCACCCACGAAGGGGTTCGTGTCGGGCTTCCGCAGGACCGGTGTGGACAGCGCGTAGTATTGGCACCGCCAAACGCCCTCGGCCGAAACGGCCCCGTCGAGGAAGGCGAGGCCGTGGTCTATCGCACGGCGCATCCGGGCGCCGATCGTTCCCGAGCGGCCGGGCTGGACGCTCATCTCGGCAGGAGGAACGCGCCCATGTAGGCCTTGGCGGCGATGCCGTCGCCGTGAAGCACGAGCTTGAGGTGGTTGATCCCGGTCAAGAGGTGGAAGACGCCGGTCTCCGTCAGGAGATAGTCAGCCTCGGGCCAGGACAGCAGCCCCGTGGCCTTGGCCCGGGTGCACCACCCGTTCTGGACGAAGTGCCCGATCATGG
>JAPOWL010000229.1 GCA_026707615.1 Acidobacteriota bacterium
GCACGCCAGCGAGGCGCTGCTCGACATGATGGCCGAGCTCAACCGGGAGCTCGGCGTCACCTTCGTCTTCGCGACGCACGACGGGCACGTGATGGAGCGGTCGCGCCGGCTGGTCCGGATGGTCGACGGCGCCATCGAATCGGACGAGACACGCTCCTGATGCGCCGCGCCGCCGGCATCGCAGTGGCCGCCGTCTGCTCGTGGGCGGCAGCGACCAGCCCCGTCCACGCCCAGCCGCGCTGGATTTCGGGGTACCTCCTGACCGCGCCCCTTTTCAGCGGCGCCAGCGCCTTCGGCCCGAGCAACGCCAGTAACTTCAACCGCTTCCGGTTGAACCTCGAGCCGTCCGCGGGGCCGTTCTCGCTCGAAGTCGCGTACGAGCACGCGGTCACCTTCCAGCAGCATCCCCTGCAGCTCGGCCTCGGCCTGACGGGCCTCCAGAGCGGCGCGGAGTGGTGGGACCTCGGTACCACCATCACGCCGAGCCGACAGCAGAACGCGGTCTGGCAGCACCGCCTCGACCGCTTCAACATCGGGTTCAGCCCGACGGACAACATCGATATCCGGGTCGGGCGGCAGGCCATCTCGTGGGGCACGACGCAGTTCCTGAACCCGGCCGACCCCTTCGTCCCCTTCGTGCCCTCGGATCCGATCCGCCTGTACCGGGCCGGCGTGGACGCGTTCCGCGTCCGTGTCTACCCCAGCGCGCTCAGCGAGATCGACTTCGTCGTTCGTCCGACCCGCAGCGCGGTCGGGGAGGAGCTCACGGCGCTGCTGCGCGGTCTGACCACGTGGCGCAACTGGGAGGTCTCCGGCTGGGGCGGGAGCCTCTACGGAGACACGGCGGGCGCGATCGGGCTGGCCGGCGGCATCGGGCCCTGGGCGGTGCGGGCGGAGACGGTCGTCCGGGACTACGACGGGACCGTCGTCGGCAGCGGGACCATCGGCATCGACCGGGCCTTCTTCCTCGGGACCCAGGGCCGCGCGCTGACCTTCTTGTGGGAATACCAACGCAACGGGCTGGGCGCGGTCGGCCCCGACGATCTGCTGCGCGTCTTCCTGTCGCCCGAGTCCAGCCGCGGCGAGTTCCAGGTGTACGGGCGGGACGAGACGGTGCTCAGCGTCACGTACGAGGTCAACCCGCTCTGGAACGTCGGCGTGTTCGGTCTCCACAGCCTCAACGACGGCAGCACGTTGCTGGCGCCGACCGTCGCCTACTCCGCCGGCAACAACGCCTCGGTGTCCGCCAGCGTCTACTTCGGCCTCGGACCCGACCGGACAACGCCCACCCGCCCGCTCGCCTCGGAGTACGGCCTCGTCAGCCCGGTCGGCATCATGATGGTCAGCTTTTTCTTCTAGACTGTCCCGCTGCATGGCGGAATACCTGGACAGCCTGGTGACCGGCCTCTCCACGCCGGTCCTGGTGGCGGCCCTCGCCGCGAGCATCGCAGGGCTCGCCAAGGGGGCGGACTGGATGGTCGACAGCGCCGTCGCCCTTTCCCAACGCTGGGGCGTCCCGCGCGTCGTGATCGGGGCGACCATCGTCAGCCTCGGCACGACGACCCCCGAAGCGGTCGTCTCGGTCGTGGCGGCGCTCCAGGGCCGATCGGAGATGGCCCTCGGGAACGCCGTCGGCTCCATCATCTGCAACACGGGGCTGATCCTCGGCATCGGCTGCCTGATCCGGCCGCTCCCGCTCGACCTGCGCGTCGTCAACCGGCAGGGGTGGGGCAAGGTGGTGACCGGCATCCTGCTGGTCCTCGTCTGCCTGCCGTGGGCCAACCCGGCCTCGGCGTTCACGGCCGGGGGCACGCTGCCGCAGGTCGCGGGCTGGTTCTTCCTGGGGCTGCTGGTCGTCTACATGGTCTGGTCGGTGCGGCTCGCGCGGGCAGGGGTCGGCGCCGGTGACGGAGGAGGCGGGGAGGCGGGAGGACTGGGAGCGGCCCTCGGCACGCTGGGAATCGGCGTGGCGCTGGTGATCGTCTCGTCCGCGGTCCTGGTCGCGGTGGCGGCCGAGCTGGCGGCGCGCCTGAACGTGCCCCCGAGCATCATCGCGGCGACGCTGGTCGCCTTCGGCACGTCGCTGCCGGAGCTGACCGTCGTGGTCACCGCGACGCTCAAGGGGCACGGCGAGCTCGCGGTGGGGAACGTCATCGGGGCCGACGTGCTGAACGTGCTGTTCGTCGCCGGCGGGGCGGCCGCGGTGACGGCGGGCGGGCTGGCCGCGGACTCCATCTTCTTCGTGATGCACTTCCCGGCGATGCTGTTCCTGATCCTGGTCTTCCGCGTCGGAATACAGACCGCGCGCCACGGCGCGCTGCCCCGGACGGCCGGCGCCGCGCTCCTCGGAACCTACGTGGCGGTGACCGGGCTCAGCTACCTGGTGTCGTCCCCGGCCCCGGGGGGGTAGGCGCCGCCGCGGAGCAGCGACGACTCCTGAAGGGTCCTTCGTGCCGGCGGTCCGCCGTCATGCCTCGGGCGCGGCGGGCGCATTGCCGCGCCGGATCCGAGGCTCCGCTCCACGGTCGAGCTATCGTCAGCGGCCGTGCAGCCCCGGCGCGGTGACGTGCGCGTTGTGCGCCACCGACGGCTCGTTGACGCGGCCCGTCAGCGCGTCGAACTTGCTGTTCAGCCGATACAACCAGTAGCTGTTCAGCAAGACGCCCGCCGCGGTCAGCAACTCGACCGCGTTCACGTTCTCCAGCATCATCTCCATCGTAGCGCTTTCGGCGCGCGGCGGCTCGGTGAGCGCCCGCCGGACCGTCAGGCGACCGTAGCGAGTCCGGATGCTGCCCCTGGGTCGATTCAGGGCGCCGACCGGAGGGCCAGCACGCGGCGCTCGATCGCGACCGCCTCCATCCCGCGGTTCGTCGCGCGCAGCACACCGGCGTACTCCGCCAGCAGGTCGGCCAGGCGCACGTTGTCCGGCTCGAGCATCACCTCCAGCACTTCGAGCGAGCGCTCGTAGAGCGGCGCCGCCTCGGCGTGGAATCCCTGGTGGTAATAGGCCGAGGCGAGGCCCGCGAGCGCGGTGGCGACGTCGGGGTGGTAGCGTCCCAGCTCCGCTTCCAGCAGGACGACGG
This sequence comes from Acidobacteriota bacterium, assembly GCA_026707615.1. Classification (GTDB taxonomy): domain Bacteria; phylum Acidobacteriota; class Vicinamibacteria; order Vicinamibacterales; family UBA8438; genus JAGWAJ01. The sequence continues at coordinate 3,084 of JAPOWL010000229.1, forward strand.
CCCGCTCGTAGAGCGGGGCCGCCTCCGCGTGAAGGCTCTGGCCGGCGTAGCGGTCCGCGAGCGTGACGAGGAGCGGGGCCAGATCGAGGTGCGCGGGACCCAGGGCCTGCTCGGCCGCCGCCAACGCCTGACGGTACAGGGTCTCGGCCTCCTCCGGGCGGAGCTGCGCGTCGGCGAGGTCCGCCAGGGCGGTCAGCGTCGTCACCCGGCGCACGTCGTCGGGCGGGAAGCGGTCGGTCCGCGCCAGCGCTTCCAGCAGCAGTTCCTCGGCGTCGGCGTGCTGCCCGTGCAGGTAGGCCTCGTGGCCGGCCTCCATCAGGTCCTCCCAGCCGAATGCCGGGTACTGACAAGCGGCCAGCGAGGCCGCCAGCCCGCAGGCCGCCAACCCATGGCCCCGCCGCCGGCGTTCCATCGCTGCAGTCCTCCAGCCTTCGTTGCCCGGGTGCCGTGGACGACCCGACGGCGATGATAGCGGTTGCCGGCCCGCGTGACAGGCGACATCCCCGACGTCGCGCACGTCGCCGCCGAGCCGCCGAACGAGCCCGGTCCACCGGCCGCGCCGCGTGGCTGCGGGCCAATGCCAGGGACCGCCGCCGGCATGAACGTCATCCTCCGCGCGTTGTCGGCGGGCGGGAGCCTGAGCGACGCCAAGAAAACGTGTCGCCAGGGCGGCGATGGGCCTATACTGAGCGGATCAGGAATATGGTGGCTCGCTCCGGTCGTTCCGGCCCGGGAGGTCGCGCATGAGGGGGAGCGCCGCGGCGGCGCGGATCGGCACCCGGATCCGGCTGTTGTGCGGCGGGCTGGTCCTTGCTGCCCTCCCGCACCTGTGCGCGGCCCCGGTGTCGGCCGCCGCGCCGTCAGCAGGGGCGCCCGTTCCACTCGCGCAGTCCGCGTCCGCCGAGCCCGTCGACCCGCGAGCGGTCCTCGACCGCTACTGCGTCGGCTGCCACAACGAGCGGTTGCAGACGGCGGGCCTCGCGCTCGACACGGCCGACCCCACGCGGCCGGCCGACGACCCGGAGCTCTGGGAGCGCGTCGTCGAGAAGCTGCGCGCGGAATCGATGCCGCCGCCCCGGCGCCAGCGGCCCGACGCGGCGACCTACCGGGCCCTGGCCACGAGGCTCGAGGCCGGTCTCGATGCGGCGTGGCTGGCCGATCCCGATCCGGGCCGCATCAACGCCGTCCACCGGCTCAACCGCACCGAGTACAACAACGCCATCCGGGATCTCTTCGCGCTCGACGTCGACGTCAAGCCGCTCCTGCCCGGCGACGAGACCGCCGACGGCAGCTTCGACAACTTCGCCGACGTGCTGACCGTCTCGCGGGCGCACCTCGAGCGCTACCTGTCGGTGGCCCGCCACGTCACCCGCCTCGCGACCGGCCTGCCGCCCCCGGCGCCGGGCATGGACGCGTTCGAGGTGTCGATCCACGTGGTGCAGGACGGCCGCCAGAGCGAGGACCTGCCGCTCGGCTCGCGCGGCGGCGTGGCCGTGCCCTACACCTTCCCGGTCGACGGCGACTACCTGATCCGGGTGCGCCTGCGGCGGCAGTACCAGGACTACCTGATGGGGATGGGGTGGCCGCAGTCGCTCGACGTCCGCCTCGACGGCCGCCTGGTGAAGCGCTTCACCGTCGGCGGCAACGCCCCGGGCCGCCCCGCCGCGGCGAGCTACGCGGGCGACGGCGAGCCGGGCTTCGCGGGTGCGGTCGAGTGGGAGGAGTTCATGCAGATGACCGGCGACGCGCACCTCGAGGTGCTCGTCCCGGTCGAGGCGGGGCCGCACGTCGTGGGGGTCTCGTTCGTGCGCGAGCAGTGGGAGCCCGAGGGGTTGCCGCAGCCGCTCCAGCGCGGGCGGGTGCTGACCAACGACCAGATCTACATGGGCTACGCGGCGGTCCGCTCGGTGGAGATCGGCGGCCCGTTCGGGACCGCGGACGCGGTCGCGGGCGAGACGCCGAGCCGGCGCGCGATCTTCACCTGCCGGCCGGCCGACCCCGACGAGGAGCCCGCGTGCGCGGCGGAGATCCTCTCCTCGGTCGCTCGGCGCGCGTTCCGCCGCCCGGTCCGGCCCGCTGAGGTCGACGCCCTGCTCGGGTTCTTCGATGCCGGGAGGGCCGACGGCGGCAGCTTCGACGCCGGCATCCAGTTCGGCCTCGAGCGCATCCTGGTCGATCCCGATTTCCTGCTGCGCGTGTATCGGGATCCCGTCGACCTCGGCGCGGATGCGCCGCCCTACCGCCTGAGCGACGTCGAGCTCGCCTCGCGGCTCTCCTTCTTCCTCTGGAGCAGCGTGCCGGACGAGCGCCTGCTCGACCTGGCCGAGGCCGGCGTCCTCGGGGAGCCCGACGTGCTGGACGCCGAGGTGCGGCGGATGATCGCGGACCCGCGCGCCACCGAGGCCCTCGTCAGCGACTTCGCGGCGCAGTGGCTGAACCTGCGCCGCGTCGGCGAGGTGGTCGTCGACCCCCGGCAGTACCCGCACTACGACGAGAGCCTGCTGGAGGCCTTCGAGGAAGAGGTCGAGCGCTTCGTGGCGAGCACGTTCGAGGACGACCTGCCCGTGAGCGCGCTGCTCGACGCCGACTACACCTTCGTCAACGAGCGGCTGGCGCGGCACTACGGCATTGCGGGCATCTACGGCAACCGCTTCCGCCGCGTGACGCTCCCGGACCCCGAGCGCCGGGGCGGGCTGCTGGCGGCCGGGGCCCTGCTGGCCACGACGTCGTACCCGGACCGCACCTCGCCCGTGCTGCGCGGCAAGTGGCTGGTGGACAACATCCTGGGGCTTCCGGTGCCGCCGCCGCCGCCCGGGGTCAACACGGACCTCGAGGAGACGCCCGGCGAGGCGCCGGCGACGATGCGGGAGCGTCTGGCCCGGCACCGGCGGAACCCGTCGTGCGCGAGCTGCCACGCGGTCATCGATCCGCTCGGTTTCGCGCTCGAGAACTTCGATGTGATCGGCGGCTGGCGCTCCGTGGACTCGCAGGGCCGGCCGATCGACGCCACCGGGACGACCACGGGCGGCGAGCCCATCGAGGGCCTGCCGGGACTGCGCGCGCTGCTGCTCGACGACCCGGAGCGGTTCCCGCGCACGGTGACCGAGAAGCTGCTGAGCTACGCGCTCGGCCGGCGGCTGGAGCACTACGATCGGCCCGCCATCCGGTACATCGTCCGGGAGGCCGCGGCCGAGGACTATCGGTGGTCGGCGCTCCTGCGCGGCATCGTGCGCAGCCCGCAGTTCACGATGCGGGCCGCGCCGGAAGCGCCGGACGCGGGACCATGAGACTGAGGAGACGGCCAAGATGACCTTCATCCACAAGGCGCTGCCGCGGCGGACCGTGCTCCGGGGGCTCGGCGCGACGCTGGCCCTGCCGCTGCTGGACGCCATGGCGCCGGCATCGTCCACCGCGGCCGCGCGCGCGACGCGCAGGCCGGCCCACCGCTTCCAGGCGTTCTACGTCCCGAACGGCATGGCGATGCCGTACTGGACGCCGGCCACCGAGGGCGCCGGCTTCGAGCTGCCGCCGATCCTCGAGCCGTTGGCCCCGTACCGTGACCAGGTGATCGTGCTGTCGGGCCTGCGCTCGAGCTGGAACTACATCCACGCCGGCGCCTCCGGGTCCTTCCTGACCGGCATGACGCGCGGCGGGCGCAACGAGATCGAGATCATCGGCGACGTCTCGATGGACCAGCTCCTCGCGCGGCACTTCGCGCGGGAGACGCAGGTCGCCTCGCTCGAGGTCGCGATGGACCGCCCGAACAACGCGGGCGCCTGCACCGGCAACCTGAGCTGCGTCTACACGCACACGATCTCGTGGCGCAGCCCGACCCAGCCGCTCCCGATGGAGTGGAACCCGCGGGCGGTCTTCGAGACGATCTTCGGCGACAGCGGCAGCACGGAGCGCTCGGCCCGCGAGGCGCGGCTGCGCCAGCACAAGAGCCTGCTCGACGCCGTCACCGGCAAGCTCGCGGACCTGAAGCGGGAGCTCGGCCCGACGGACCAGTTGAAGCTCGACGAGTACACCGAGTCGGTGCGCGACGTCGAGCGCCGCATCCGGCGGGCGGAGGAGCAGAGCGATCTGGAACTGCCGGAGATCCGCCAGCCGCAGGGCGCGCCGGCGCGCTTCGAGGATCACCTGGAGCTGATGCTCGACCTGCAGCTCCTCGCGTTCCAGTCGGACCTGACGCGCGTCATCACGTTCATGATCGGCAAGGAGCAGAGCGCGCGGGCCTACCCGCAGATCGGGGTCCCGGAGGCGCACCATCCGCTCTCGCACCACAACAACCGGCCCGAGCTCGTGGCGCACATGTCGAAGATCAACCGCTATCACGTCTCGCTGTTCGCGAGCTACGTGGACAAGCTGCGCGCGACGCCGGACGGGGACGGCACGCTTCTGGACCACACGACGATCCTGTACGGCTCGGGCCTGTCGAACAGCACGCGCCACTCGGGCGACAACGTGCCGTTGCTGCTCGTCGGCGGGGGCGCGGGGCGGCTGCCGAGCGGGCGGCACATCCGCTACGGGAGCGAGCCGTCGCAGGCGAACCTGCTCGTCACGCTGATGGACAAGCTCGACGTGCCGGTCGACCGGGTGGGCGGGAGCACGGGGCGCCTGCCGCTCGACTCGCTCGCGGACCTCTAGGAGCTTGCGCCGCAGAACGCAACGCGGTGAGTGCCGCGGCGCAAGCTCCTAGGCCGGTGGGGGCTGGGGCCGAACACGGAGCCTGCGACGGGTTTGGCGGCGGTAGGCGCGCCGCCGGGAGCCGCGCGCGGATCGCCGACGACATCGTGGCCGGTCGAGCCGGGGGAGTAGCAGGGAGATTGATGAGCATGCGCACCGCGCCGCGTCTCGTCGTCGCGCTGTCGGCAGTGGCCGTCGCGAGCTGGTCGGCGGCGGCCGTTTCCGCGGCCGGAGCGCGCGCTGCCGCGGCGCCGGCGCCCGTCGAGCCGAATGGTCCGGCGCTGATAGACGCAGCCCGGCGCGGGGACGCGGACGTCGTCGAGACGCTGATCGAAGCCGGCGCCGACGTCGGCGTCACCGGAGGCGACGGGTCGACGGCGCTCCTCTGGGCGAGCCACCGCGACGACCTCGACACCGCGCGGCGGCTTCTGGAGGCGGGCGCGGCGGTCGACGCCGCGAACGATCTCGGGGCCACCCCGCTCTGGGCCGCGAGCCAGAACGGCAGCCGCGCCATGGTCCGCCTGCTGCTGGCGGCGGAAGCCGATCCCGACCTCGCCCTGCTGAGCGGCGAGACGCCGGTGATGGTGGCGGCGCGGGCCGGGAGCGCGGAGGTCGTCGAGCTGCTCGCCGGGGCCGGGGCCGACCTCGACCGGCGCGGATCGCGCGGGCAGACGGCCCTCATGTGGGCGGTGGCCCAGCACCACGCCGACGTCGTGGGGGCGCTGCTGGCGCACGGCGCCGACCCCCACGTCCGGTCGGACGTCTGGAGCCAGGTGATGGGGGTCCCGCCGCACGGCCAGTACGGCTACAACCGCGAGATTCCGCACGGGGGCAACACCGCGTTGCTGTTCGCGGCTCGCGCCGGTGATCTGGCGTCCGCGCGGCTGCTCGTCGACGCGGGCGCCGACGTCAACGACACGAACGCGTGGGGGGTGAGCGCGGTCACCATGGCGGCGCACTCCGGCTACCGGGAGCTGGTCGCCTTCCTGCTGCAGCAGGGCGCCGACCCCGACGCGGACGAAGCCGGCTTCGCGGCGCTGCATGAAGCGGTGCTGCGGCGCGACGCCGAGCTGGCCGCCGTGCTGCTCGATCACGGCGCCGACCCCAACGTGCTGCTGCGGACCTGGACGCCGGCCCGCCGCGCCTCGCGGGACTACAACTTCCGCCCGTCGCTGATCGGCGCCACGCCGTTCTGGCTCGCCGCGCGCTTCGGCGAGGTCGGCCTGATGCGCCTGCTCGTGGCGCACGGAGCGGATCCGACGTTCGTTCACCAGGCCGACTACATTGCGGACGGCAGCTTCGAGCGCCGGCGCGAGGCGACCACGGCGCTGATGGCGGCGCTCGGGATGGGCGGCGGGCGGCGGCTCCGCGCCTGGTTTCCGCCTCTGCCCGGCGATCCCGAGGCACGGGTCCTTGCCGCGGTCACGCTGGCCGCCGACCTCGGGGCAGACATCCGCGCAGCCGGCACCGACGGCCGGACCGCGCTCGACGAGGCGGAGGCCCTGCAGTACGTCTCCGTCGTCGAGTTCCTCGTCGAACGGGGCGCCGAGTCGGACGACCTCCCGTAGCGTTTCATGGCCTGGATCCGGACCATCGAACCCGACGCCGCTACCGGCGCGCTGCAACGCGAGTACGGCAAGGCGCTCGGTCGCGCGGGCCGCGTCTACAACGTGCTGCAGGTGATGGGACTGAACGCCGAGCACCTGCGCCGCAGCGTCGAGCTCTACCTGAGCCTGATGCACGGCCCCTCCGGGCTCAGCCGGGCCCGGCGGGAGATGCTCGCCGTGGTCGTCTCGGTCGCCAACGACTGTCACTATTGAATCGAGGCGCATGCCGAGGACCTCCGGGGCGAGGTCCACGACGACGAGCTGGTGGAACGGATCAAGCGGGACTGGCGTACGGCGGGGTTGGGCGAGGCGGACCGGGCGCTCCTGGTGTACGCGGAGAAGCTCACGCGCGAGCCGTCGGCCGCGACCGAAGACGATCTGGACCAACTCCGCCGCCACGGTTTCGCCGACGCCGATCTCCACGACGCCGTGCAGGTCATCTCCTACTTCAACTACATCAACCGGATCGCCGACGGGCTCGGCGTCGACCTCGAAGACTTCATGGCGCCCCGGCCGGCGGGGCGGAGCGGGGCCGGGGCTCGTGGGGCAGAGGCCAGCCGATGATCGAGGACTTCGCCTACGCCCTCGCGGACAGCCGCGCGCAAGAGCTCGCCGTCTACCTGCTGGGGAACGTGCCAGGCCTGCCGCCGATCACCCAGTCGTTCCACATCCTGGGCATCGCCTGCGTGACCGGGTCGAGCATCTTCCTGAACCTCCGGATCCTCGGCATCGCCGTGCCGTCCCAGAACGTCAGCGAGATGATCGGGCGACTGATGCCCTGGACCTGGTGGGCGCTGCTGGTCAACTTGCTGACGGGGTCGATCTTCGTCATCGCGCGCCCGCTGCGCTACTACTTCAACCCGGTTTTCGCCATCAAGTTCTCGCTGCTCGTGCCGGCGCTCGTCCTGGCGTTCGTCATCCACTGGCTCAGCCGGCGGGAACCGGGCTACTGGGAGATTTCTCAGGGCCGGCGGCTCGCCCTCGGCGCGATCGCGCTGGTGTCGCTGGTGCTCTGGGTCGGGGTCGTGCTGGCGGGCCGCTGGATCGCGTACTCGGAGTACCTGTTCTTCCCTGAGTGAGGATCGCCCGATGCCGTTTCCGGAATTCTGGGAGTGGGTGCAGGCCCTGCCGCTGTCCGAGTACATCGGCTTCACCTACTGGTTCCCGCTGCTCGAGTCGATTCACGTGCTGGCGATCGGCTTCGTGGTCGGGTCGATCCTGATGGTCGACCTGCGGTTGCTTGGCGTCGCCGCCGTCGGCTACGCGGCGAGCCGCGTCACGCGCGAGCTGGTGCCCTGGACGTGGGGTGCCTTCGTGGTGGCCGTCGTCACCGGAACCGGGATGTTCATGACCCGGGCCACCGCCTACGTGGAGAACCCGGCCTTCCAGATCAAGCTCATCCTGCTGATCCTCGCCTGCGCGAACATGGCGTTGTTCCAGTTCCGCACGTTCCGGGACGTCGCGCTGTGGGACGTGGGGACCGTCCCTCCGCCGGCGGCTCGCGCGGCCGGCGCGGTCTCGCTCGCGCTGTGGGCCGGCGTCGTGCTGGCCGGCCGCTGGACCGGGCACATCATCTGAAGACGCTGCACCGAGCGTTCCGCGCGCCCCGGCGGGGCACACCGGAGAGTCGCGCCCGTGCGAGCCTCGCGTCGCAGGGACCTGGGTTCTCAACGACTCCGCTCGTTTCGAGCCGCGTTCCTGGCGGTAGGGCTTTCGTGCGGGTGTGCGGTGGCGGCGCGGTCGCGATCGGGATGAGGACGCGCGGCCGTCGCACACGGCCGCGCGTCCCGGAGTCGAGCGTTACATCGAGCGGAGCGGGCGGAAGAACTCCCGCAGGTCGTCGACGAGCAGATCGGGCTCCTCGATCGCCGGGAAGTGCCCGCCGGTGTCGTAGTCGGTCCAGTGCGTCACGTTCTCCGGCCACTCGTCGACGTAGGAACGCGGCATCTTCAGGCGGCCCGTGATGCCCGGGAAAGAGGCGAGGCCCTGCGGCACGCGCACCGGCTCCGGCGCCGGCCGGGGCCGCGAGCTGCCGAGGCCGTTCGCGTGGTAGTAGCGCACGCTGGTCCCGATGGAGCGGGAGTGCCAGTAGATGGAGACGAGCGTGAGGATCTGG
>JAPOWL010000311.1 GCA_026707615.1 Acidobacteriota bacterium
GCCGCCGGCAGGTCATAGTCCCACAGCCCGTGGTGGATGGTCTGGAAGTGCCACTGCCGCTGGCCGGTCTCGACGTCGACGGCGACGATGCTCTCCGCGAACAGGTTGTCGCCGAGCCGGTGGCCGCCGTAGTAGTCGTTCGTCGGCGTCCCGATGGGCAGGTAGACCCAGCCGAGCTCCTCGTCGCCGCTCATCATCGACCAGATGTTCGTGTTGCCGCTGTAGCGCCACGACTCGTCCAGCCAGGTGTCCGACCCGAACTCGTCCGCGCTCTGGGGCACGGTGTGGAAGTCCCACCGGTGGCGTCCGGTCCGGACGTCGTAGGCGCGGGCGAAGCCGGGCGTCGCCTCGCGGGTGATGGTCCGGTCGTTGATGGTCGAGCCGACGATGATGGTGTCGCGGATGACGAGGGGCGGCGACTGCGACGAGAGCGGCAGCAGGTTCAGGATGTCGCGCTCGCCGCGGGGTGCGCGCGGCACGCCGTCGGTGAGGTCGACGCGCCCGTCGTCGCCGAAGTCGGGGTCGGGGATGCCCGTCTTCGCGTCGACCGCGAGGAGATAGCCGTCGCCGGTGGCCCACACGATGCGGGCGTCGCCGGCGTTCTCCCAGTACGCGACGCCGCGGTGCCGCCACTGCGCGATGGCCGGCATCCCCGACTCGTAGGCGCGCGGATCGTGCACCCACAGGGTCTCGCCGCTGCGGGCGTCGACGGCCGCCGCCTGGTAGAGGGGAGTGCTGAGATACAGGACGCCGTCCACCATGAGCGGCGTCGCCACCAGCGCGCGGATGGACGGCCGGGTGCGGGTCTGCCGCACGCCGTCCCACCCGGTCCAGAGGTCCGGCTCCTCCGCCTGCAGGATGGCGAACAGGGTGTCGGCCGCCACCAGCGAGTCGCCGGCCGGAGTGGAGTGGACCAGGTGCGTGTCGGCCGACCTCCAGTGCCACCGGGCCTCGAGGTCGCCGAAGTTCTCGGCCGTGATCTGGTCGAGGGGCGAGTACTTCGTGCTCCCGCTGTCCCCGGCGTAGCTGCGCCACTCGCCGTCAGCCGGCGCCCCGTGCTGCGCCTCGGCCGACCCGACCGCCAGACCCGCTGCCGCCGCCGCTGCCGCCATCGCTCGAATCCACACGGCGTCCTCCAGGCCGGCGTCACCCGGCAGCTGCTACGGGCGTTCGCGGAACTGCGTCTCGGTGCAGGTGCCGAAGTCGACGACGTCCAGCATCTTCCGCTGCAGGGCACGGAATCCCTCGTCGGCCATCAGGAGATCGGTGAAGTCCTGGCGCATCTCGGCATCGAGGTGCCGCTCGCGGATGAGGATCTGGTTGAACGGCCGCTCGATGTTCTGGAATCCGGTCATCCAGCGGCCCGTCGTGACCGTCATCTCGGCGCCCGGGAAGCTGCTGCGGACCAGCTCCTCCCAGTCGCGGGCGAGCGCGTCCGCAGCGTCGTCCTGGCCCCGCTCGATGTTGCAGATGCGCTGGAACACCAGGAGGGGTTCGTCCTGGATCGCAGGCTCCCCCTGCACGCCCCCCGCGGCGCCGAGCAGCGCGAGCGTCGCGATGACCCTCCTCATGGACCTGTCTCCTTCACACCCGCAGCACCTCTTGCCGGCTGGACCGTGCAACCGCTCGCTCGATCTCCCGCAGTACGATGGGTCGGAGCGACACGTCTTCCGCGGCGGCTCGTCAGCGTCGCTCAGTCTACGCTGGCATTCTACCGATTCGCCGCCCGGCGGCGAGCGGCTCAATCCGGACGGCGGCACGTGACCCACATCGAAATCCGCGGCGCTCGCACCCACAACCTCAAGGGGCTCGACGTCGACGTTCCCAAGCACCGGCTCGTCGCCTTCACCGGCGTGAGCGGCAGCGGCAAGTCGTCGCTCGTCTTCGACACCATCTGCACCGAGGCGCAGCGCCAGCTCGTCGAGACGTTCAGCACCTACGCCCGCCGCCGGCTGCCGCAGCTCACGCGGCCGCCGGTGGAGGAGATCCGGAACATCTCGCCGTGCATCGTCATCGACCAGAAGCGCCTCGGGGCCAGCAGCCGCAGCACCGTCGGCACGGTCACCGAGATCTACACCTACCTGCGGATGCTCTTCTCGCGCTGCGGGCGGCCGTTCATCGGCTGGTCGCACCGGTTCTCTTTCAACCACCCAGACGGGATGTGTCCCGCGTGCAAGGGCCTGGGGAAGCGCGTCCGCATCGACACCGACCGGCTGCTCGACCCCGAACGGAGCATCGAGGAAGGCGCCATCCGGCATCCGAGCTTCGACATCGGCAAGTGGTACTGGCGGGAGATCGTCCAGACCCGCGTGGTCCCGCCCGACAAGCGGCTGCGGGAGTTCACCGAGGCCGAGCGGGAGCGGCTGCTCTGGGCGGACGGCCTGCGCGTGGAGAAGGTCCACCAGGGCATGACCTACGAGCGGCCGTTCGACGGGGTGGCCCGCAAGCTCGAGCGGCTCCACGTCGACAAGAACGAGGACCAGATCCCGCGCTCGTCCCGGGAGGCGTACCGACGGCTGTTCCGGGAGCGGCCGTGCTCCGATTGCGGCGGCGCCCGGCTGAACGGCGCCGCGCTGGCGGTGGAGCTGGCCGGCGGGTGGACCATCGGCCGGCTCGTCGAGTGCGAGCTGACGGAGCTGGACCGGGCGCTCGCGGAGCTCGTCGAGCAGGACGACTACGAGCCGATCCGCGACGTCGTCGCGACGCTGGTCGCCCGGATGCGGAAGACGCTCCGCCACCTGATCGACATCGGCGTCGGCTACCTGTCGCTCAACCGGGGCGTGCCGACGCTGTCCGGCGGCGAGAGCCAGCGGGTCAAGATGGCCCGGCAACTCGACTGCGACCTGGTCGATCTCGTCTACATCCTCGACGAGCCGACCATCGGACTCCACCCGCGGGACATCGACCACCTCATCGCCATGCTGCGCCGCCTGCGCGACCAGGGCAACTCGGTGCTCGTCGTCGAGCACGATCCGGCCGTCATCCGCGCCGCGGACTGGGTGATCGACATCGGACCCCGGGCCGGCGACGGCGGCGGCGAGCTGGTCTTCTCCGGCCGCCTCGACGGCCTGCTGGCAGCGGGCGGAGCGACCTCGTGCGCGCTGCAGGAACGCACCACCGCCCCGCGGCGCGAGCGGCGGCCGTTCCGCGAGACGCTGCGCATCGAGAACGCGAGCGCCAACAACCTCCGCGACGTGACCGTCCGGATCCCGAAGGGCGTCCTGACGTGCGTCACCGGCGTCGCCGGCTCGGGCAAGAGCTCGCTGGTGGGCGAGCTGGTCGAGACCCTGCGGGGGAGCCCGGCGCGGCCCGAGGACCGGCTTGCGAACGAGGGCGGACGGCGAGCCAACGCCGGGCGGCAAGGCAACGCCGGACGGCAAGGGGGGGACGGGCGGACCGGGAAGGACGCGCCGCGCGGGGAGGACGGAGGCCGCGGAGGCGTCATCGTGGTCGACCAGCGGCCCGTCGGACGCTCGTCCCGCTCGAACCCCGCCACCTACGTCGGCGTCTTCGACGCCATCCGCAAGGCGTTCGGCGCCGCCAACCGGGTCTCGCCCGCGCTCTTCAGCTTCAACGCACGGGGTTCGTGCCCGGAGTGCAAGGGCCGGGGCTACCTGGAAGTCGAGCTGTCGTTCCTCGACGACGTCCGCCTCGAATGCAAGGTGTGCGAGGGCAAACGGTACCGGGAGGAAGTGCTGGAGCTGAAGTACCGCGGCCGCTCCATCCACGACATCCTGGAGATGACGGTCGCCGACGCCCTGGCCTTCTTCGCCGCGGCCGGTGACGACGACCGGAGGGGGCACGGCGCCGCGATCGCGCGCGGCCTGCAGCTTCTCGCGGACATCGGCGTCGGCTACCTGCGGCTGGGCCAACCCGTGTCCACCCTGTCGGGCGGCGAGGCGCAGCGCCTCAAGCTCGCTACCGAGCTGACGCGCTCCGGCAACGTCTACGTCATGGACGAGCCGACCACCGGACTCCATCCCGCGGACATCGATCGACTGCTCGCAATCGTCGACCGGCTCCTGGCCGGCGGCAACACCGTGGTCGTCATCGAGCACAACCTCGACGTGATCGTCGCCGCCGACTGGATCGTCGACCTCGGACCCGAGGGCGGGCGGCACGGGGGCGCCATCGTCGCCGAGGGCACCCCGGAGGATGTCGCCGCCCGGGCCGCGACCAGCCACACGGGGCGCTACCTTCAGGAACGGCTGGGGCTGTAGCGCTTTCGTACCAGTCCCGCCGGATCCGACCTGTCGAATCGTGAGGAAGCCAACGCTAACAGGGAAGGTCCAGCGCGCTCTATTGGCGCTCGCCTTTGCCTCGTCCTTGGAACATCGTCGGGATGCCAGCACGTGGGCACGGACGTCAGGCGGCGTTCGGGCTCCGGCCGGCGTTCATGAACGCCGAGAGTGCTCCCTCGAGGGCGCCGGTCCGATCCCGGAGGTCGGCGATGTCGCGGCTGATCGTGTCGATTCGCTTGTTCGTGTCGTCGAGCCGGGTTTCGAGGTGATCCAGCCGGCTGTCAACGGTGTCGAGCCGTTGGTTTATGGCCTGAAACTGCTGCGCGAACTGGCGGTTCATCGCGTCGAACTGGCGTTCCATCGCGTCGAACTGCCGGTTCATCGCGTCGAACTGCCGGTTCATGCCGGTCCAGAGCATGCGCGCCATCAAACCGGCGAGCCCGATTATCGCGATCCCGGTACCGACGATCGACGTGACGATCGGTGCCGTTTCCATCGTTCGGTCCTCGAAAATACTACACGTTCATGCTGGCGGCGGTGTTGCCATCCGGACGACATCCGCCAGACTCCCAATAGCCGCAGCCAAGGCGAATCCAATCCACTTCCGCGCGCCCTCACCTCGGTCAGCAAAGGCCATGTCTGCCTCTACGAGCTCAGTCCGTGAAGAAGGCCCGCCGCAGGGCGACCGATGGCACGAAGCGCGCCGTCCGCCGGTAGATGGCGTGCAGCGCGCCGGTCGCCAGGTGCTTGTGCAGCGGAATGGTCACGATCTGTCGCTCGCCGTCAGCGGCCACCCGGACCAGCTTGGCGTGCCTGCCCCGTTGCGCGGCGACCCCGAAGCGGGCGCGGCGCAGGATGCGCACCAACTCGTCGGAGGAGAGCCGGCGAAGGCGCGGCATCAGGCTACGACTGGAGGCGCTTCGTAGCTGACGAGGAGCCGGGGTGCCGGCGACAGGCCGAGCCAGGCCGAATCCTCTCCCTCCAGGTGCAGCGTCAGCGCTTCGCGAAGATTGACGAGCAGCGCGTCGAACGAGCCCGACTGGGTCACGACGGCGAGCTCCAGGCACTCCGCGACGTACAGGCCCTCGCTGTCCCGTACCGCGACGTGGAGCTTGTCGCGCACCTGCGGGTGCCCTTCGCCGTACGGCGGTGCCGCTTCGGCGACCCGCGCTGCAGGGCGGCCCGTCGCCCGCCCCCCCTGCCTGATCGACGCCACCGGCGGGGGCTGCCGAAACGCCGGCTCGATCAGATAGCGGCCGCGGGCCACCCGTCGGAAGTACGGCCACCGCCGGGCGTGGTGCGCGGGGGCGTTCACGCAGCAGCGGCCGGTGATCTCCGTTCGCACGGTGGCCGCGGCCAGCCCGGGTAGCGAGCGGACCACCTCCGCCGGCGTGAACGTCCAGTCGTCCCTGGTCTCACAGAGGCGCTGCGCCGCTGCGAGCACCAGCTTCTGCACCGATTCCTTCCGGGCCATGACGTCTCCTGGTTGCTGGACCCACATATGTTACAAGTGGCATTTCTGTATTTGCAAGTGCAAGATGGTGGGAGCGTGGCGGTGGCCGGCACGTCAGTGGACCGTCTTCGTCTCCTTGTCCACGTAGTCCGGCAGGTCGGAGCCCGCGTGCCGTGGGAGATGTCCGACGAGCACCTGATCAACGCGCCGGAACCCTCAGCGCGGAGGTTCCCAGAGCGTCGGCCAGCAGCGCGGAGGTTGCCCAAAGCGTCGGCCAGCGTCCACGCCCGAAGGGCCTCCTCGCGATCCGAGACGAAGAAGGCGGCATCCGCCGCGCGTTCATCGGGCGCCGGCAGGATCGACGAGGCGGGCTCCCGTCTCCGCCTCCCGGTACTCGGAGAACCGCTGCGTGACCTCGACCTCGAGCTCGCCGCGCGCCGTGGCGAGCCGGGCGGCGAGGTGCATCTGCGCCGGCATCCAGACGCCGCCGACCGGCGCCATCTCCAGCGTCGCCACGAAGCCGTCCGCACGGACCAGCCACCGAAACGGGAGGAAGTCCAGCCCGGCGTTCTCGAAGGAGTACTTCACGATCCGCCGGACCGCCGGGTCGACCCAGAGCGTCAGCATCGAGGTCTTCCGGATCCCTCGATCGATCCGGTCGCCAGCCTGCTCACGGAGGCGCCCCGTCGGGTAGCACTCGAGGCGAACCGCGTCGCGGCCCGCGGCCCTCTCCCGGTCCGCGAGGTAGCAGTCGCCCGGCTCCAGGTCCCACTCCAGAAAGTAGTGGAAGTCGGTGACGAAGCGCGGCTCGGGATCGGCCCCGCCCGCGTCGAGCGACGCGCGCCGGCGTCGCTCCGAACGCAACCAATCCCGCTCGTACCGCCGGCGGCGCGTCTCGCCGACCGCCACGCCGTCGACGCACACCGGGCTGCGAACGGCCCAACCGTCCCGCACGTACCACTCGTACTCGCGCGCAAGACGGAACCCGGCCAGCGGGGAGCCCGGCCCCGCCTCGACGGCCACGGTCAGGGTCTCCCGGAGAAGGAAGTCGCTCAGCCGCCGCCAGTCTCCGGCGTGGCGGCCGTCGAACGCCTCCTGCACCAGCCGGTCGATCTCGTTGTGGTTCGCTGCGGCGGGCGGCTCCTCCTGGCGCGGAGCCGTCGCGGAGGCGGGCGCAGGCGCACCTCGGGGCTGGGAAGCCGCCGCGAAGGGCGGTGCCGCCGGGGCCCCGTGCTGCCGCGGAGCGGCCGGGCCGGGTGGGACCGCACCGGCGTGCGCGACCGTGTGCGCGGACAGCATCGCGGTCACCAGGACGGTCGAGACGACGACGGGGGCGAGATGCACCGCGTGGCAGGTCATCACGACACGGGCCGCTGCACTTCGCGTGCCAGCCGGGGCCACGACCGTAGCGGGCCGTTCCGTCGGCGGGTTCGGAGGCCCGGCCTTGGGGAGGGCCGAGCCGCACGCAAGCGGACGCCGACCGGCGCCGGCGCTCGATGACCAGCGGCGGACATCCGATGCACACCTGGCATCACACGAACGGCAGCCCGTAGCAACCCGACTCAGCGGCGGTGGAGGGGCCGGCGGGCGGGCCCCGCGTGAAGCCGTCGATGGGTCGTCGCTGGCAGGTACCCGGCTCTGGCGCACCCTGGCGGCGCGTTGGGGCGTCCGCGGGGGCACGGATTCCGAGCGCCCTCGGTCGACGGCGCTCGTTTCTACCGGATGCCGGCCGCGACGCCGTCCGGCTCGTCGCCGAGCCACGTCGGCGTGCCCAGGGGCCGGGAGCGCGGCCACGTCTCGTCGAGCGTCTCGGCGTCGTAGAGCCGGCCGTTCTTCATGACGTAGCGGATGCGGTTCGTGTTGCGGATGTCGTCGAGGGGGTCGGCGTCGAGCACGACGAGGTCGGCCAGCTTGCCGGGGGCGATCGAGCCCAGGTCGCCGTCGAGGCCGATGGCCTCCGCCCCGAGGGCGGTCGCGACGCGCAGGGCCTGGTGCTCCGACAGGCCGCCCGACTGCGTCGCCCAGAGCTCCCAGTGGTAGCCCAGGCCCTGGAGCTGCCCGTGGCTGCCGACGCCGGCGATGCCGCCCGCATCCACGATCGCCTTCACGCCCTCGGCGTGCTGCCGGAAGACGTACTCCTCCTCCCGGAACCAGCCGCCGGGGCCGGCGTCGACTCCCGCCCCGCGCCGGCGGGTCAGCCGGTCGAGCTCGGCGTGCGGGATGAACCGGCGCAGCTTCGGGTCGTCGTGCGGGTTCTCGCGGGTGAAGAACCAGTTCTCGCCGAACGGCCCCCCGAACGAGACGAGCAGCGTCGGGGTGTAGGCGATGCGGGTCCGGGCCGCGAGGCTCACGACGTCCCGGTAGAGCGGGAAGATGGGGAAGGAATGCTCCAGCCCCGGGTAGCCGTCGATGATCATCTCCAGGTCGTACTTCATGTCGAGCCCCGCCTCCGTGGTCGGCAGCAGCCCCTGCTCCTTCGCCGCCATCAGAATCCACTGGCGCTGCTGGCGGTTGCCCGACATGTACATCTTGATGGTCCGGGTGTCGTAGTACTCGCTGTAGCGCGTCAGCACGTCCCGGGCGTGGTCGAGGTCCGCAATCTGCTCCGCGTAGAAGACGCCCGGCCCGGTCGAGTAGATGCGCGGACCGACGATGTCTCCCGTCTCCACCAGGTCGCCGTAGGTCAGGACGTCGGTGGTGCCGGTCTGGGGGTCGCGCGTCGTCGTGACGCCGTAGGCGAGGTTCGCCAGGTAGGTCCAGGGCTGCGTCTTGTGCACGCCGAAGCTCGGCCGCATGTGCGCGTGGGTGTCGACGAAACCGGGGACGATCGTCGTGCCGCGGACGTCGAGGATGCGGGCCGTATCGTCGACGTCCACGGAGCCGCGCGGACCGACCGCGACGATGCGGTTCCCCCGCACCACGACGTCGGCGTTGTCGATCACCTCGTCGCCCCGCATCGTGACGACGCGGCCGCCGCGCAGGACACCGTAGCCGTCCGGGATGTCGCGCGTCGCTTCCACCCGCACGCGGATCTCCACCGGCTCGTAGGCCGGGGCGTCATCGTCGTCCGCCGCCTCGCGGTCGGCTTCTTCATCAGCCTGGCCTGTTCCGCCGGCCGCTGCGCCCGCGTCGTCGCCGGCACCCGCCGCCTCCTCGGCCGCCCGCGCCGCGTCCTCCGCCGCACGGGCAGCGTCGAGGTCGTAGACGAGGTGGGCGTTGCCGATCGACCAGTGCGCGCGCCGCCCGTCGCCGCTCCAGGCCGGGAACTGGCCGCCCACTTCCGTCAGCTTGCGGACCGGCACGATGGCGCGCGCCGGATTCGCGACCGACACGACCGGCGTCTCGCCCCCGGCGTAGGGCACGGCCAGCGCGTAGAGGTCGTTGTTCACCTGCGCGAGGGCCCGATCCCCAGTCGGCGCCATCAGCACGAGCGACGCCGGGGCCGGCTCGCCGCCCGTGGGTGGAGTCCCGCCGTTCACCTTCACGTGCGCCTTCTCGTCGCTCCCGTCCCAGCGGATCGACACCAGACCGTCCGCGCGGTGGTAGAGGTAGATGCGGTCGGGATCGGCGGTCGTGGTGTGCGGGAACGCGCGCCCGTCGGTCGGCGCCACCAGCGTCCAGTCGCCGCCGGCGGTCGCGATCGAGACGATATTCGCGGCGGCGCCGGGCGCGGTTTGCCGGGCCGATTCCCGAAAGCTGCGGGCCGGCCCCTGGACGGCGGCCAGCCGCTCGCCGTCTGGAGACCACGCCGGGTTCTGGAAGATTGCCGGCCGCGTGCTCAGCCGGACGGGCGGCGCGCCGCCGTCCGCCCGCACCTTGTACAGGTGGCCGCCGTCCGGCGACCACGTGACGAAGGCGATCCACTCGCCGTCCGGAGACCAGGCAGGTTGCGCCTCGACCATGTCCAGATCCGTCAGGCGCCGCGGCTCGCCGTCCGGCAGCGGGCGCACGTAGAGCCGGTCGAGCGCCGCGAAGGCCAGCATCGTCCCGTCGGGGGACGGAACGGCGTCGCGGATCTGTCGAACGGTGAAGTGCGCGCTGTCGTCGACGGGGTACTTGAAGGCCAGCTCCGGTCCGATCTCGAGCTCGGTGCGCACGCGGAACGGCACCGGGATCGGCTCGGCGCCGGCGGCGATCGGCACGCGCCAGATGCGGCCCCCGTAGGAGACGACGACCTCGGACGAGTCGGGCGTGAACGACATCCCGGGCAGCACGTCGCCCCCGGCCACCGATTCCTGGTCGTCCCGCTGGACGGGATACGCGAGCCACCGCTCGTCGCCGGACGCGAGCTCGCGAAGCCGCAGCCCGGTCCGGTCCTCGTGGCGGGTGCCGTAGACCAGCCACTCCCCGTCGGGCGAGATCGTCGGGCGGAACGCGGAGCCGTAGCGCGACGTCCGCGTGTACTGCTCCCCCGTCTCCCGGTCGTAGACGCCGAGCTGGTACTGCGGCAGGATGGCGTTGTACTGCCACAGCCGCTCCCGCTGCGCGAACCAGATGTGACGGCCGTCGGGCGCCGCCGCTGGCCCGGTGATGCGGCGGCCGTCGGGCGCCGCCGCTGGCCCGGTGATGCGGCGCGACTCCGGCTCGCCGATGAGCTGCACCCCCGATCCGCCGTCCACGTGCCACATCCAGAGCTTCGGGTTGCGCAGATCGCCGCCCGCAAGCGCCCCCGCTCCAATCGCCGCGACCACGTAGTCGCCGTCCGGCAACCAGTCCGGCGACTCGTAGTTGTGGACGGACGTGTCGGTCACCTGCCGCGCCGTCTCCGTCTCGACGTCGATCCGCCAGACGTTCTCGGCGCCGTCCCGGTCCGACACGAACACCACCTGCGAGCCGTCGGGGCTGTAGCGCGGTTGCGCGTCGTAGGCCATGCCTTCGGTCAGCGCAGTCGCATCGCCGCCCGCGAGCGGGACCGTGTAGAGGTCGCCCAGCAGGTCGAAGACCACGGTCCCGCCGTCCGGGCTGACGTCGACGGAAATCCAGGTCCCCTCGTCGGTGTCCAGCGACAGGGTGCGCGCCGCCTCCAGCGGGAGGTCCGGAGAGTCCGACCCGCTACCCTCCTGGGCGGCCGTTCCCCCGGCGGCGACGGCCACGAGCACGGCTGCGGTCACGAACGGGGTCGCATGCATCGGTCCTTCCTTCCCGCACCGGACGGTATGCGTGGGCATCGTCGTCGACCTGGGGTTCGAGATCATCGAGGGCCGCCGCATGAACTGCCTCGTGGCTCAGCCCGCGCCAGCCCACAGCGTCGGACGACGGTGGTCGCCATGGATCTCTTGTCACGACACCACTTATACACCGGAGCACCGAGCCGTAGAACGGCCCGGCGTGTTAGGTTGTATACAAGGTGGACAGCAGCACATGAGCACGACCCTATCGCTCCGGATCGACGCGGAACTCAAGAACCGGCTCGAGTCCCTCGCGAAGCGGTCTCGCCGCTCGAAGTCGTTCCTGGCCGCCGAGGCGATCGCCGCGTACGTGCAGGCCGAGAGCTGGCAGCTCGACCAAATCGCGGCCGGGCTCGACGACCTCGAAGCGGGCCGCACGGTAAAGCACGAGGACGTAGCCGTCTGGCTGCAGTCCTGGGGCACTCCGGGTGAGCGGAAGACACCCGGGCGGTGACCATCGTCTGGTCCGCCCGGGCCATGCGCAACCTCGCGCAGCTTCGCGCTTTCATCGCTGCCGACCGGCCGACCGCGGCGGCGGAGATCGCGAACGCCATCCTCTCCAGCGTGGAGTTCCTCGCCGAGCGGCCGGCCTTGGGCAGGCCCGGACGACTACCGGGCACC
>JAPOWL010000609.1 GCA_026707615.1 Acidobacteriota bacterium
CTGGGAATCGCTCAACACCGCCTGCACGGGGCAGGCCCCCGTCATCTACCTCGTCGAGGACAACGGCTACGCGATATCCGTGCCCGTCGAGGTGCAGACGCCGGGCGGCGACGTCGCGCGGCTCGTCGAGTCGTTCCCGGGCCTCAAGGTGATCCGCGTCGACGGCACGGACGGCATGGCGAGCTTCCGCGCCATGACGGAAGCCGTGGCGCATACCCGCGCGCGCTCCGGGCCCGTGCTGGTCCGGGCCCACGTGACGCGGCCGTACTCGCACTCGATGTCGGACGACGAGCGCCACTACAAGAGCGCCGCGGAGCGCAGCATGGAGGCGGCGCGGGATCCGCTGCGGCGGTTCGCGGACTTCCTGACGGTCGGCGGGCTGGCGACGGCATCCGACCTCGAGGAGGTCGCGGCGAGCGTGGATCGCGAGATCCGGGAGGCGACCGATCTCGCCATCGCGGCGCCGAAGCCGGATGCCTCGAGCGCCACGCTCTACGTCTACTCGCCCACCGTCGACCCTGCCTCGGCGAAGTTCGAGGCCGAGCCGGCCCCCGAGGGCCAGCCGGACACGATGGTGGCGGCCATCAACCGCACGCTGAAGGACGAGATGGCGCGCGACCCGCGCGTCGTCGTGTTCGGCGAGGACGTGGCGGACGCAAGCCGGGCCGAGCTCCTGGGCGAGGTCGCCGGCAAGGGCGGCGTGTTCAAGGCCACGCTCGGCCTGCAGCGCACCTACGGGCGCGAGCGCTGCTTCAACTCCCCGCTCGCGGAGGCCAACATCGTCGGACGGGCGATCGGCATGGCGGTGCGCGGCCTGAAGCCGGTGGTCGAGATCCAGTTCTTCGACTACATCTGGCCGGCGATGATGCAGATCCGCGACGAGCTGACGATGCTGCGGTACCGGTCGAACAACGCGTTCTCGTGCCCGGTCGTGATTCGCGCGCCGATCGGCGGCTACCTGCGCGGCGGATCGCTCTACCACAGCCAGTCGGGCGAGAGCATCTTTGCCCACTGCCCCGGGCTCCGGATCGCGTTCCCGTCCGACGCCGGCGACGCGGCGGGGCTGCTGCGCACGGCGATCCGCTGCGACGACCCGGTCCTCTTCCTCGAGCACAAGCACCTCTACCGGCAGACGTACAACAAGGCCCCCTACCCGGGCGCCGACTACACGCTGCCGTTCGCGCGCTCCGTCGTCCGGCGGCCGGGCCGCGACGTCGTCGTCCTCACCTGGGGAGCGCTGGTGCAGCGCTCGCTGCTGGCGGCCGAGCGGGCGCGGGAGGACGGCATCGACGTGATGGTCGTCGACCTGCGCACGATCGCGCCCTGCGACTGGGACGGCATCGAGCAGGCCGTGCGGACCACCAACCGCGTGGTCGTCGCCCACGAGGACCAGTTGACGTGCGGATTCGGCGCGGAGATCGCGGCCCGGATCGCGGACGAGCTGTTCGAGCACCTCGACGCGCCGGTGAAGCGCGTGGCCGCGCTGGACTGTCCGGTCGCCTACAGCCCCGTGCTCGAGGAGGCGATCCTGCCCCAGTCGGCCGACATCCTCGAGGTCGTCCGCGAGGTCGCGCGGTATTAGGCCGCGCCGCCGGCGCGCAGCGAGCTTCCAGTGCCCCGCATCCCGCTCGCCGCCCTCCTCGTGCTTGCCGTCGCCGCGCCGGGGGCCGGCCAGCGGGTCGAGACGCTCGAGCCGACCCGCAGCCTGCCGCCCCACATCGTCGGCGAGCTGCGGCTGCCGGCGGTCTTCCAGGAGACCCCCGACGGGCGGCGGTTCCTCTTCGACCGGCGCGGGCACCGCGTGCACCGGCTCGACCCCGGCGCCGACCGGGCCGCGGTCCTCGTGGAGATCGGTCCCGAGCCGGGCCGCATCCTCGGCGCGGCCGCCTTCGACCTCGGGCGTACGCCGGAACGGTACTTCGTCGTCGCCGACGCGCCCGAAGGCCGGGAGCGGGTGCAGATCTTCAGCCTCGACGGCCGCCGCGCCGGCGGCTTCTCGCTGCCGGGACGCGCGATGCCGCGGGTGACGCTCGACGACACGGTGCTGAGCGGCATCGGGACGCTCGAGTTCACCGGCGGCGAGATCCTGATGAACCAGCCGGAGCTCGGCGGGCTGGTCACCCGCTTCAGCCTCCGCGGACAACCGTTTCACACCTTCGGGGCGCTCCGGCGCACCGGGCACGAGTCCGACCGGGACGTGCACCTGGCGCTGAACAGCGGAATCCCCCGTCTGGCGCACGACGGCGGCTACTACTTCGTCTTCCAGACCGGGGTGCCGATGTACCGCAAGTACGATGCGCGCGGCACCCTGCTGTTCGAGCGGCACGTCGAGGGTCCGGCCCTCGATGCGATGATCAACGCGATGCCGACCACGTGGCCGCGCCGCACGCACGACCGGGGCGTCACGCTGCCGTTCATACCCCCGACCGTCCGCACCGCCGCGGTCGACCGCGCCGGCAATCTCTGGATCGCGCTCTCCGTGCCGGTGATCTTCGTCTACGACCCGAACGGCGAGAAGATCCGCACGGTGCGGCTCCGGGCGGCGGGCATCCTGCAGCCGTCGAGCCTCTACTTCCCCGACCGCAGGCGGATGCTCGTGGCCCCCGGCGGCTTCGAGTTCACGGTGTGGTGAGCGTCGTCCGGAACACCGTCACGGCCTGCCCGGCGAGCTGCACGCGCTCCCCGGCGACGCGCACGCGCACGACGCCGCCCCGGGCGGAAGCCTGGTAGCCGGTCAGCGGATTCCGCCCCAGCCGCCCCTGCCAGTAGGGCCCGAGGCAGCAGTGCGCCGACCCGGTGACCGGATCCTCGTCGATGCCGGTTGCCGGCGCGAAGAACCGTGAGACGAAGTCGAAGCCGCCGCCCGCCGGCCGGCTCGTGACGATGACCCCGCGGCCGCCGATGCGTCGCAGCGCCGCCATGTCGGGCGCGACCGCCCGCAGCTCCGCCTCGGAGCCGACCTCCACCAGGTAGTCGAACCGGTTGCGGCCCACGTGGCGCGCCTCCACGCCCAGGGCTTCGATGAGCCCGCGCGGGGGCTCGGCGGGCTCGGCGGGCTCGGCCGGGAAGTCGAGCTGGATCCAGTCGTCGCGGCTCGCCGCGCGCAACTCCCCGGAGCGTGTCTCGAAGCGCAGGTCGGCCGCGCGCGCCGCGAGCCCCTCCTCCCACAGGACGTGGGCGCTGGCCAGCGTGGCGTGCCCGCAGAGGTCGACCTCCACCGCCGGCGTGAACCAGCGCAGGCCGTACACGCCGGGCGACCGCGGGAAGAGGAAGGCGGTCTCGGAGAGGTTCATCTCCCGGGCCACGTTCTGCATCCAGGTGTCGTCGACCGTCCGGGAGAGCAGGCAGACGGCGGCCGGATTGCCCTTGAACACCTCGCGGGAGAACGCGTCCACCTGGACGAGCTTCACCTCCATTCGCCGCCCTCCGGCGAGAAGACCGACGGATCAGGGGCCGGTCGGGGACGGGTATCGCGCAACCGGCTCGACCGCTCGGCCGCGGTGCCCGTCGATTGCTTCGCCGGGAGGCCCTTTGGTATCATTGGCCGTTTGTTCGGTTCGGGGAGCGGCCGACCGTGCGCGTAGGCCGCGATGCGGCGACCAGGAGCCCTGCGCTGCGGAACGCACCCAGGCAAGAGTTCGTGCCCGCGCAGGCTCCCAACGTGCCCGGCAGGGCGCGCCAGCGCTGGCATGCCCGCTGAGCGGGACACGTCTCTGGCGCGTTCTCTGCAGTCCCTGCACGAGAATATCCGCAGAGCAGGACCGGCAGCAACGGCGAGCTACTCGCTGATCGGCGCCATCATTCTGTTGGGCGGCGTCGGCCTGCTCGTGGATCGCTGGCAGGGAACGGCGCCGTGGGGAGTGCTGGCCGGCCTGGTCCTCGGGCTCGTGGTCGGGTTCTATCAGCTCGCGATGGTGATGTGGAGACGCTGAGCCGATGACGGTACTGACGCTGGCCGGAGCGACCCTCGCGTCCGGTGCGCTGGTAGCCGTCGCCCTGCCGGGCGCGACCCTGGAGATCTGGCTCGGCCTCGCCGCGCCGCTCGTCGCGGCAAACTGCACCCACCTGGCGATCGCGAGGACCCACCGGCGGGATGCCGCCCGGCACACCGGCGTCATGGTGAGGCGCTTCGCCGGGAAGTTCGTCCTCTTCGGTGCCTACATCGTCCTGGCGATGACGAGCCTGCCGCTCGACGCCGCCCCGTTCCTGCTGAGCTTCGTCGCCTACTTCGCGGTGCTGCACGTCGTGGAGGCCGCACACCTGCGCCGGCTGTCCGCCGCGTGATTGCCTGTCAGGAGCCAACGAGCAGATGACCCAACCTCATGGCGAGCCTGCGGCCGGTCACGCCGCCGACGCCGGCCACGGCGGCCACGGCGACGGGCCGTTCAATGCCGGGGAGATGATCGTCGAGCACATCGCGAACAGTCCCCTCGACCACCCGCTGATTCACCTGCCGCCTCTGCTCGGGATCGATTTCTCGATTACCAAGCACGTGCTCATGCTGTGGCTCGTAGCGGCCACGGTCTTCGCGCTGGTGACGGTCACCGTGCGGCGCTACCTGCGCCAGGACCGGCTGGTGCCGGGCCGCTTCATGACCGTCCTGGAGTTCATGGTCGAGTTCATCCGCGATTCGATCGTGGCCCCGAACGTCGGCGAGCGGTACGCGCGGAGATGGGCGCCGCTCATCCTGACCTTCTTCATCTTCATCCTGTTGGCCAACCTCGTCGGCCTGATCCCGATGTTCGAGGTGCTCGGGCTGATCGACCACTACGTGCTGCACACGGGCGAGGACTCGTTCGTGAAGCAGCTCCTGCACGGCGGCGCGACGGCCACCGCCAACTTCAACGTCACGGCCGGCCTCGCGGTCATCACGTTCATCGCCATCATCGTCGCCGGAACGACCGCGCACGGGTTCATCCAGCACTGGAAGAACCTGGTGCCGCACGGCCTGGCGTGGCCGATCTACTTCCTGCTGATCCCGATCGAGGTCATCGGCATGATCGTCCGCCCGTTCGCCCTGACGCTCCGGCTCGCGGCCAACATGACGGCCGGACACATCGCCATTCTCGCGCTCCTGTCGTTCGTGCTGATCTTCGCAGAGCAGTTCCAGAGCGCCGCGGCGGGCATCGGAATCGGGCTCGTCGTATCGGTACCCATGGCCGTCGGCATCTACGCGCTCGAGATCATCGTCATCCTGGTGCAGGCGTACGTCTTCACGCTGCTCACCACCACCTTCATCGGGATGGCCATCAACGTGCATCACTAGACACCGGGACGGAACCGAAACGGAGGCTACGGAATGGAAGGTACGCTGAACATCTTCGGCGCGTCGCTCGGGCTCGGACTGATCGTCATCGGCGCGGGGCTCGGCATCGGCAAGCTGGCCGCGGCCGCCGCGGAGGGGATCGCGCGGCAACCAAACGCCACCAGCCAGATCACCGGGGCCGTCAACCTGCCGCTGTTCCTGCTCGAAGGGGTGGCGATCGTCGCCGAGGCATTCGTGCTGGTCAGCCTCTTCATCGCGTAGGCGACCCGAACGGAACCCTCACGCCTAAGGATACGGCCGATGGACAATCCTCTGGTCCAGCTCGATCCGGGGCTCTTCTTCTGGACCATCTTCACCTTCCTGATCCTGCTGGGCCTCCTGGCGCGGTTCGCCTGGCGGCCCCTGCTCGGCGCGCTCGAGAGCCGGCAGGCGACGATTCGGCAGTCGCTCGACGACGCCGACGCGGCCCGCCAGCAACTCGAGCAGGCACAGCAGAACGCGGAGGCCACGATGCGCCAGGCGCGCGTCGAGGCCGACGCCATCCTCTCCGACACACGCTCCGCCGCGGCCACCCTGCGCGAGCAGATGCGGCAGGAAGCGCAGGCCGAGGCCCAGTCCCTCGTCGCCAACGCCGAGCGGCAGATTCAGCTGGAGCGCGACCGCGCCCTGGCGGAGGTCCGGCGGGAAGCGGTCGACGTCTCGCTGGCGATCGCGACCAAGCTCATCCAGCGGAACATCACCCGGGAAGACAACGAAGCGCTGATCGACGACGCCCTCAAGCAGGTCGAGGCGCGGGTGGCGCAGTAGCGCGCCGCCCGCGTCGCGCCGGCCGCCGCCCGCGTCCTTCTGTACTCGCGCCCCGGGAAGGTCGGCTCCGAGGTCCCGCCTCTATTCGCGCCCTGGCCGTCGCCGAGCCCGGCACGAGGCGAGCCCGGAGCGATGGGTGGAGGGCCTCGCCCAGCTTGCGATGGTCGACTCCGCTCGCCCTGCCTTGCCGCGCCGGGCAATCCCGTTGCGGTCGAGATCGCAGTCGTACAAGCTGTCAAGAAAGGCGCCGCCTGGACTGCAGACATCCGGGCAAGTCATTTTTCTGCAATTGTTTATGCTGCTAAAACCGGCGTCAGAAAACATGTCACAATGGGCGTCGTGGACTGGCGGCGATTCAGCTTCGAGTACCGCATCCGTCCCGACCGCCTGACCTCCGATCTGATCCGCATCGAGGCGTCGAGAGAAGCGGCGCTCAACCTGGTGCTGCCGCCGGACTGGAAGACGCAACTCGACCAGTTGAACCGCGTGCGCGCCGTGCACGGAACGACCGCCCTGGAGGGCAACCCGCTCTCCGAGGCCGAGGTGCGCCACCAGATGGATCTGCTGGCGTCTGAAGCGGCTCCGCCCACAGGCCGGTCCAGGGACCAGCAGCAAGTGCTGAACGCCGGTCGGGCGCAGGACTGGATCCGGCAGCGATTCACGCCGGAGAGCCCCCCTTTGCGGCGCACGGACATTCTGCAGATGCACGAGCTGATCACGGAAGGGTCCGACGAGACGAACAACGTGCCCGGACGCCTGCGGACGCATCCCGTCGTCGTCGGAACGGAGGCGCTCGGCGGCGTGCATCGTGGAGCGCCGCCGCAGGAGGTGTCGAGCCTGGTCGATCGGTTCGTGGGGTTCGTGAACTCCCGTCCGTTCCTGGCGAATCACCCCGTCGTACGGGCCTTGCTGGCGCACTTCTTCCTGGTCACCATCCATCCGTTCGGGGATGGGAACGGGAGGGTCTCCCGGCTGGTTGAGGCCGGCATTCTCTTCCAGGGTGAGTACAACGTCTTCGGCTTCTACGGTCTGTCGAACTACTTCTACCGCCACGGCGACGAGTACAAGCGCCTGTTGCAGCAGAGTCGACACACACAGCCCTTCGACCTCGACGCGTTCGTGGCGTTCGGCGTCGAGGGCTTCGCGGCCGAGCTCAAGGGCATCAACAACTTCATCAAGACGAAGCTGAACCGCTTGGTCTACCGCACCACGCTGGTGCGGGCGTTCAACCAGCGCGCGGGGAAGCGCCGCCGCGTCATCAACCAGCGCGAGTACGGCCTCCTCGACTTCCTCCTCCAGGCAACGGAGCCGATTGACCCCTTTGCCGACGAGCCGTCGCGGAGAATCGAGTACTCCGAACTCCTCCAGGCGCCGTACGTCAAGCAGGTGTACCGCAACGTCACCACTCGCACGTTCCATCGGGAGCTGATCCGGCTGGCCGAAACGGGGTTCATCAAGTTCTCCGCCCAGGACCGGAAACCGACCATCGAAATCGACTTCGAGGCCATCGGCAAGTACTGAACCCGGCCAACCGGGAGTCCCGGACCTGGTTTCCCATTGCGAGCCTTGGCCGCGACCGAGAGTCATGCCGCGTCGGACATGCCATGTGACCGCCTGGGACCATGGTCCGTGATCCGAACCACTGCGTCGAGCGTGCCCGGCCGTCCTGCAACTCGCTTTTCCCCTATGCCGCCCGTGGGGGCGCCTTGCCTCTGATCCGGAACGAGGCGCGGCCCGACGCGTTGCGGCTCGCCCGCGAGCGGAGTAGAGTCGGGCAGGGGCGACCACGCGGATGCCAAGCAGAACGATGCGCGCCGAGCGGGAGTTGCTGCGTGCGCTGGAGGCGGCGGCGCGCGAACAGCTCGGGCCCACGGCCACGCAGGCGGCGGTGTGCGAAGCGGCGGCCACGCTGTACGAGGGGTGCTCCCGGCCCGACGCAGGTTACGAGACGCCGGTGCAGCGGTGGCAGCGCGAACGACATGCGCGCGGTACTGCCGAAGACCTCAGGGACAGCCACCCATGACCGTCGTCGACACGAGCGAGTTGATGCGGCCGACGCAGCGCAAGCTGCACGCCGCGTGGTGCGAGCTCTCGGGGCGGCCGGTGCTGGCTCCGCCGAGCGTCGCCCGGGAACTCGCTCCGCTCGGCGCTGACCCGACCGCCATCGACGGCCGGAGCGCCGCCGAAGCGCTGCTCGGCAACCTCGGGCCGGGTACCGGCACCCGGCGAATCATCGAGTTGCGGGTCCAGGCCTGGTGGGCCGAGATGTGGCGCGCGCCGGAGTCGCCATACCGCATCGTCAGCCTCGACGAGGACCAGGAAGCGCTGACCGACCGGCTGCTGCGGGCGATCGACCGGCGGTGCTTCCCGACGACCGAGCCGGGGGACATCGAGCAGCATCCCGACGCCCGCATCGTCTGCGAGAGCGTGGCGCTCGGGGCACATCGGGGCCGGCTCTTGATCTCGACGAGGTAGAAGCCCTTCGGGGTCAGGACCAGCAGGTCGACCTCGTTGATCGACCCGTCGTCTGCGAGGAACTCGAAGTTCGACCAGGCGCGGTAGGGCTCGTGGTCCGGTAGACGCTCGCGCACGAACGCCAGCGCGTCCCGCTCCCACGGGAACTCGGAGTCCGCGATCGCTGCCAGCGGGGGGACGTGGCGTCCATCGCGCGAATCGGCCGCCGCTCTGCGCGTCGGAAGAGCGTGGCCCCGAAAGAGGCGCCAATCCAGTGCGAGCCCGGTGCTATTCGCCGGGTGGAGGCGCGGGCAGGACTACGCGTTCGATGGTCAGGAGTCGCTGATCGATCTTGCCGAAGCCGACCTCGACCGCGCGCAGACGAGCATCGAGACTCTCCATGCTGTCGCGCACGTCTCGGAGATCGGCGCGAACGTCGTCGATACGGGCGTTCACTCCAGCGATCTGCGTGGTCAGGTCGGCGCGGACGTCGCGCAGGTCGGCGCGAACGTCACCTACCAACGTGACCACGACGGCGAGCACGGCAACGGCCGACCCCACGATGGCCGTCACGATCGCCACGCCGGTTCCGACGATCCACTTCGTGCCGTTGCTCATCAGATGCAGTGTAGCACCGTCCGGCGTTGCCGCAGACTGCCGCAGACCCGTGCGGCCGGTGCGGCACGGCATCGGTCAGACGAAGCGGTTCCCTCGACCGCCCCCCTCAGGGCTGGAGGAGGACCGCGGCCGGGGCCGACGCGCCGAGCATCTCGGTGGCGCTCTGGGCCTGGTCGAAGAGCGCCTGCGGATACACGCCGAACAGGACGGAGCCGACGACGGCGATCACCAGCGCGGTGGCGATGGCGGGGCGGACGACGATCGGCGAGCCGAGGGTCTCCTCCTTCAGCCACATGAAGACGACCACCCGGACGTAGTAGTAGAGGGAGATGGCGCTGTTGATGACGCCGATCACGGCCAGCCAGATGAACCCGGAATCGATTGCCGCGCTGAAGAGCCAGAACTTGCCCATGAAGCCCGCCGTCGGGGGAATGCCGCCCAGCGAGAGCATGAAGATCAGCATCGCGATGGCGGCGGCCGGCTGGCGGAAGTAGAGCCCGCTCAGGTCCTTGAGCTCGTCGCCGACGACGTCCTTCCGGCGCAGCATCGAGAGGATGGCGAACGCGCCGAGCTGCATGAAGAGGTAGACCCAGAGGTAGACCATCGTCGCCGTCACGCCGCGGTCGGAGGCGGCGACGACGCCCATCAGCACGTAGCCGGCGTGGGCGATGGACGAGTACGCCAGCATCCGCTTGATGTTGCTCTGCGTGATGGCGGCGATGTTGCCGACGGTCATCGAGACCGCGGCCAGCGCCCAGAAGAAGACCTGCCAGTCGGCCACCAGCCCCGGGATGCCGTCGAGCAGTATCCGGAGCAGCATGGCGAACGATGCCGCCTTGGAGCCGACCGAGAGGAACGCGGTCACCGGCGTCGGCGCGCCTTCGTAGACGTCCGGCGCCCACATGTGGAAGGGGACCGCCGCGATCTTGAATCCCATGCCGGCGCCGAGGAGGATGAGCGCCAGCGACAGCAGCAGCGACCCCTCGGATCCGGCCAGCGCATCCGCGATGCCGGCCAGGCTCGTCGTGCCGGTCACGCCGTAGAAGAGCGACATCCCGTAGAGGAGCAGGCCGAGGGAGAACGCGCCGAGCAGGAAATACTTGACCGCCGCCTCGTTGGATCTCCGGCTCGGCTTGAGGAAGCCGGTCAGGATGTAGAACGAGATGGCCATCGTCTCGAGGCCGATGAAGAGCGTGATCAGGTCGATCCCGCTCGCCATGAACATCATCCCGAGCGTGGCGCACAGAATGAGGAAGCAGAATTCGCCCGGTCGCACGGCCTCCACCTGCAGGTAGGGGACGGACATCAGGATGGTGATGGCCGCCGACAGCAGGAAGAGTACCTTGAAGAACGCGGCGAACCCGTCGACGGCCAGGAGGCCCGCCGAGATCGTGGTGTCGAGCCCCGCGAACGCCAGCACGGCCACCCCGGACGCGGCGAGCGTGGCGAGCGCGGTCCCCAGGACGGCGGCGTCACGGCGCGGCGCGAACAGGTCGACCACCAGCACCAGCAGGGCGCCGGCCGTCAGCAGGATCTCCGGCAGCAGGTAGTAGAAGTCGGCGGCGGTGAAACCGGCAGGCATCGTCGTGTCCCTGGTGCCGGGCTCAGCGCGAGCCGCTCCGGATCGGTGCGCTCAGCGGTCCCGCCGCACCCCGCCCCGGCGGCCCCGCGGCGTCGGCGACCAGCCCCGGCGAAGCGGAGTCCGCCGGCCGCGGCAGGATGTCGGTGGCGACCGCCGGACGCGGCGCCGCGGTGAGGTTCCCCGATGCATCGGCGGGGTCCACCTCGCCGCCGGCCGCGGCGACCGCGAAGCGCGGCGTGTAGTCCGCGTTGACCCGCATCATGACCTTGTCCACGGACGTCTCGAGGCGGTCGAGGAACGGCTTCGGATAGAGCCCGATCCAGACCGCCAGCAGCAGCAGCGGCGCGAAGGTGGCGAACTCGCGCAGGCTGACGTCCGGGAGATTCTCGTTCTTCGGGTTGTCGACGGTTCCGAACATCGTTCGCTGGTAGAGCCAGAGCATGTAGGCCGCCCCGAGGACGATGCCGCTCGCCGCGAAGAAGGCCCACGTCTTGCTGACCACGAAGATGCCCTGCAGGATCAGCACCTCGCCGATGAACCCGTTCAGCGTCGGCAGCCCGATCGACGACATCGTCATGATGAGGAAGATCGCGGCGTAGACCGGCATGATCTTCGAGAGTCCGCCGTACTCCGCGATCATGCGCGTGTGCCGCCGCTCGTAGACGACGCCGACCAGCAGGAAGAGGGCGCCGGTCGAGATGCCGTGGTTGAGCTGCTGCACGATGCTGCCGGTGATGCCCACCGGCGTCAG
>JAPOWL010000400.1 GCA_026707615.1 Acidobacteriota bacterium
GCCGCTGCTACTGGTCCTGAGGCAGGTCCGTGTCAGCCCCGTCCGACAGATTGCCGACTACATTCCGGCCATTCAGGAGGAATTCCGCCGCCACGGGTTTCCCCTCGAGCGCGCCGGCAAGGTTCAGCAACTCATCTTCGGACCGGCCGGTGGGGTACCGGTACAGGTCGTCGAGGAGCAGCGCTGGGAGTACCGGACCCGTGACGAAACCTGGAGCATCCTCGTGATGCAAAACTGCGTCGTCGTGCAGACGACGTCCTATGGGAGGTTCGAGGACTTCGCCGACAAGCTCCTGCACGCCGTTGGCACGGTCCTCTCGAAAACCGAGCACGACCGGTTCGGCGTAGTCCAGCGCGCGGGTCTGCGGTACGTCGACGTGGTCCGACCGCGCGACGGCGAGGATTTCCGCTTCTATCTCCGACCCGGCTTCCATGGTGTCACCGACGACGTATTTCGGGCGGGCACCAATCGACTGCACGTGGAGAGCACCGGCAGAACATCGGTCGGCGACGTGCCGGGAACGCTGATCGTCCGCGTCGTGCAGAACGATCAGGGCGTCTCGCTGCCCCCCGATCTGGTGGGCGGCGCCCCCAAGCTCGCCCCGCGTGGGGTGAGCGGAGAACTGATTACGTTGATCGACATGGATCACTACATCGAGGGAAATTTCGAGCCCGATGTCGGGTGGGTCGTCGCGCACATGTACGAGATGCACGATCACATCGTCGAGACGTTCCACGAGCACGTGGTCACCGAAGACGCCGTCACGGTCTGGAAACAGTGATGCCGCTCACCTACGCCAGCTACGAAGCCGCGAGTCGATCACTCGACACGACATCCGACCGCCCTCCGCTTCACGCACACGGTTCCGAGAGGGACGCGTGGAGGGCCGTGCTCTGGCGCGCGTGTTCGGGAAGCACGGGCGCCGTGCTGCTCGGCTCCGCGCTCGGCTCGTTCCTGCCGCATGTCGGTTCGAGCTCGTCCATCGTCGACTGCAGGTTCGTCGCACCTGCGTCGCCCCCGAACGTCGCGGGCAGCTTTCGCGAGATCGTCGCTCTCCCGGTCATCGAACAGATGCAGGAGCTCCAGGCGGCGCTGTCGCTCAACAAGACCCAGCTCGCCGGGATTCTGCGCGTGACGCGCCCGACCCTGTACGACTGGCTGCGCGGACGGGAGCCCAACCCATCAAATGCCGGGCGGCTGGACACGCTGCTGCGCATCCTCGCGCACGCATCCGTTTCCTCCGCCAGCCCGCTCAACGCACGGTTCGTCGCGCGCCCGGTGGACATCGACGCACCGTCGCTCATCGAGCTGCTCGGCGAAGAATCGGTCGACGAAGATCGGGTCATTCGCGCTATCAAGCGGTCCCGGGAACTCGCCGATTCGGCGTCCAGGCGACGAACGGCGCGCGAGGAGCGTCTGCGAACCCTCGGCTTCGAAGAGCTCCGCGGCGAGCAGCGAAGGCGACAGCTCGCCACGAACGTGGCTCTCCGAAAATGGCCCGAGCGGTCCAGCGAGACCACCTGACCGACGGCGAGGCAATAGCGAACCTCGGCTGGCGCCAGGGCTCGTTCCTCGGCCCGAAACTGGCCAACCTCGCCTGCGATTACGCTCCGAGAAAGGCGCCGGCCGACCGAGCCGACCTGCTTGTCGTATCGAGTCACGATTGCGACATCGTCAACTTCAGCCTCGAGAAGGACCCTGTGGTCGAAATCTGCTCCTGCGACCTGACGAACACGCCGATGGCGCGCGATGCACCGCCCCGTGGCGCGCCACGATGGTCTTGCCGGTGCCGGCCGAGCCCGAGACACGCGCCGGACCGGTGTACTCGCGTTCGACGAGTTGCCCTTGGGCGGGGTGCAGGAAGACCGTCCACTTCTCCCAGGGGTAGTCCAGCGCCCGCTCCCGCGCCTCCACGTCCGCCATCACCCGGAAGCGGCGCTGCGCGTCCGAATGCGAACGGATCGGCGCCCGCCACGGCCGGCGCCGGGCGGTCAGGGGCACCGCCGGTCGCAAGCTGCAGCAGCGCGTCGGCGGCCTCGCCCGGCAGATGATCGGCGAGGTCGAGCAGGGTGTCCTCCGTCGCGGTCCGCACGTCGTCCAGCGACTCGAAGGGCACGCCGTAGCCGAGCCGATCGTCGTCCGAGGCGTCGGCGAAGATCGCGGTCCGCGACGCCGCCGGTCTGCCAGCCGCGACGCCCTGGGTGGACGTGGGAACATCGACCTCCACATACCGCGGCACCTGAATCTCGCGGACCGTCTCGCGGATCTCGACGAGCTGCGCCGCTCCTGTCCTGGGATGCTGCTCCAGTCGGCGGCGCTCGGCCCACTGGTACGCCGCGTCGTGATGATCGACGTAGCAGAGCAAGACGCTGGAAGCGGTCCGGTAGACGATCAGCCGAATGTCGCGACTGACCCGCACGGACCAGAAGTCCTTGTCCTTCGCCCGGTCGACCTGGTGCAGCTTCAGGCCCGGATGCGCCGGGTTCATCTGCAGGTCGAACGCCGCTGTCTTCACCGCCTTCTGCTCGTCGCCGGTCAGCTTCGCGAGGCTGTCGGTGAAGGTGTCGGCGATGCGGAACTGCATTCCTACATCAGTTCCCCGAGAGCGCGCTGCGCCGCTTCCTTGCCATGTTCACGTACACGGTGTCGGCCGCCTCCCTGACATCCTCCGCCACGTGGAGCAACGACTTGTCCTCCCCGTCGTAGCCCCGGAGCGAGCCACCCGCAGCCCCGATGGTCTCGCGCGCGCGCAGCAGCGACGAGGCGAGCCGCCTGCCAACCGACTCCGTGCGGGCGTACGCTGCAGCGAGATCCCGGGTCTGCTCGAGATCCTCTCGCGCCTCCACATTGGCCAGCACCTCCCCGAGCCGCCGGATGTCCGGATTCATCATCACGACAACCGGCCGTGCGTCGTCCGACTTCGATCCGTAGAGCCACACGAGGACCTTCCGAAGCTCGTCGAACCTCTCGCGCGGCACGGGATTCGGCACCAGCTCGTGTCGAGGCCAGCCGGACCCCAAGCCCAGGTATTCCGCGTACTGAGAGCGCGCGAGCGCCGCATACAGGAGTGAGAAAGCGAACCTGGGAGTGCCCCTATCCTCGATGTCGAACAGGCCCTCGCGCTCGGCCTGCTCCAGCACGTAGACCGCCGAGACCATGCGCCTGACCGTGTCGTGCCGGTCCCCGATGGCTGCCGCGACCCGTTCCAGAGCGCTCCCGTCAGCCCCGCCCGCCCGATACCAATCCGCTGCGAACCTCGCCTTCCGGTACGCGTCCCACTTCACCGGCCCCTTCATGTGCTTGAACCCGATGAACGCGCGCGCACGTTCTCGGCTGGCGACCCGATAGACGGACACCTGGTCGAACGTGGTGCGGAGCGCATCGTCGACCGCGGGCACGGAGATTCGGAGGTCCTCCGCCGACGCAATCTTCTGCACCAGAGCCGGTTCCCGCAGGAGACGCAGCGCGGCGAGCCGTCGGTTGCCCTCGAGGACGATCAACCCGCCATCGTCCCCATCGTGGCCGGCCATCACGACCAGCGACTCGATGTCCAGGTAGCCGCTGGCGGAAAGCGACAGCAACAGCTCTTGCAGATCGGCCGTGCGGTACAGACGCGCGACAATCCACTCGTCGGATGCCTCGGCCGCCTCACCGACCAGCCGTGGGCTTTCGCGGTCCAGTCTCAGCCGTGCGACCGGGACTCTCGTGAGCGTCTCCAAGTCAATCGGCGCCTCGTTCAACCGCGGCCTGACGCGTTCGGGCTTCATGCGCGCCACCCTCCGTCGCAGATTCCGGAGCCGAGCCCAGCCTCACTCCGCATCGGGTCCTGCTCGCTGTGCCGACCTCCCGCCGTCTCCCGCGGCGGCATCCTGCGGAGGGGCCACGTGGGTGTGGCCCGATTCCGCTTCCAGCTTCTGGACGTGCCGAACGATGGCCTCGATGTCGTAGTCGAAGCGCGCGGCGAGCCGGTCGCGCACCGCGCGCACCTCGGCCACGATGGGATCCTCCGTCATCGCGCTCCACCGTCCATGTCTCCTCACTGTACGCGGCCGACCGGAAGGTCTATGCCGTCTCCACGGGTACACCAATCCGGTTCGCAACCTCGGCCCGGAGATCCACGTCGACCTCCGGCGCCCTTATGCCAACGACGAGCGCATATCGCGCAGGCTGGTCGTATCGCTCCAGGGCCTGCCTGGTTTTCCACCACCCGATGGCCGGGTAGACGGCAAGGCATCCCCGGCTCGCGAGATCGGCCGCGCTGCCCCGCCAGATGTCTCCATGCAGTGACCCTCGGTGCCGGCTCTGTGTGCCAATCAACCACGCGGGATCGCTGTCCCCGCCCGAAGGGGTGCCCTCCTCCTCGTCTCTCGCAGCCACATTGACTCGCTTGCGGAATTCGTCGACCGATTCGTGCGGCCGCTTGACGTCGAAGCGTAGGCCGTGGGACTCGTATCGGTATCGCGACCGGACGCCGCGGCCCGACGGGTTCGGCTCAACGAAATAGGAGAGCGTCACTCGCATCTCGACTTCAACGTCTCCCAGGGCCTCCAGTGATTCGCGCGGCCAGGGCAGGTTGTGGAGATGCATGTCTCGCAGTTTGGGCTGATTCGTTCCCTCGCGCTCGAACGGGTGCAGGCGCTCCTCGACCACCATCGTCAACGAGTTCTCGACGCTCCAGAGCGCACGAGCCAGATCCGGAACTCCAAACCCACAACGCCGGAGCAGACGCCGGTAGTGCGTCTTCGTAGGGGTGCCCCTTGCGGGCAATGAGGACTTCCGCATGGCCCCTGTCCATTCCGCCGAATGCACGATTAGGGCGCGGATGGTCTCGGGCCACAGTCTCGGATAGACGACCATGATTCGAGCTGCCAACCGCGCAGCGAGTGCCATCGCCGCGCTGGTCGCGCAGGTGGTCGTGAAGATCCGGTCCGCAGGACGGTGATGGGTCGTCAGCAGGCTGAGGCTGTCCGCCGTCACCGCCGAAAGTAGGTCCCTTGCGGCGTTGCCGCCTTCCAGCACCACGTCCGGCTTCAGCGGCCACTGCTTCTCCCAGGTCAACGAGGTCGTGCTGAACGGACTCAGACCTCCCCGGGGCGCGATGGGCGTATAGCTCTCCGAATCGGGCTCCGCAATGCGGACGCGATCGGTGAAGGCACCGACGGTCAGGGCGTTCCACGCCTGGGCGGGGTCGTGCACACCGTCCGTGTCGTTCGAAACCGGGTAGCTGAGCCAAGCAGCAGGATCCTGGATGTTCCCCGCTGACAGAACGAGCAGACGCGGATAGGCGCCTGCCCCAGCGACATCTGCTGCCACCGAGTCCACCGCCGCCGACCACGCCGACGGCCGGCCGCGCTCGCGGTCGTCCCGAGCGGTGACCGCCATTCCGAACACTCGAAGCCGACCTGGGGCCGCAATCTCCGGCCGGGCCACGGCCTCCACGGTCACGTAGCCATGGTGCCGTGGATCTCCGCTGCCGCCGGGTCCCGGCAGCAGCTTGACGGATTCCAGGCGGTGCTCGAGCTGCACGTGAGCGGTGCCGTCCAGAAGAGGCGTCAGATCCCCGGCGAGCGCCACGCCCGCCATCTCCGTTCCGTGTCCATGCGCGTCGTCGACGCCCCAGCCAGGTACGACCGTATGGAGATCACCGCCATTGAGAGCTCGACTCAAGAGCGGATGACCGCGGCTGACACCCGTGTCAAGGAGGCAGACGTGAGGAACACCATTACCGCCGGAAGGGAAGTGTATACGGGTCAGCAGCTCTGCGAGCCATTCCTGCTGCTCATCCGGCCGCAGAGAGCCGAAGAACTCGGCGGTCTCCTTGGCTCTCCGAAGCTCTGCGATGCTGTTGAGCGTGAGAATGGAGCGCTGCATCTGCTCCAGGGACGCGGACACCAGCAGCACGCTGCGCTCGGGAAAGAACAGGTTGCCGGGCGCCATCCGCATCTCCTGCGCCTCGGCTCGTTCTCGAAACGACGCGATCACCACCTTCCGATCCTCCCGGACCGGCAGCCCAACCTCCCACCAGAGTGAGCCTTCCTCCGCCGTTGGGAACTCGGAATCGACATCGGTCCAGAGCGCCCGAAGACTGGCGGCGCGGATCCTTCGAATCGCGTCGACGAGTCTTCTGTTGTCGCGAGCGTAGCCACGCCGATCGCGCTTCTCCTCCATGTAGTCGACGATGAGACGTTCGAAGTGGTCGAGCCTTCCATCGGGCACGAACACCGTCGCGTAGGTTCGATCTCCCAGGAGGCGGACGTTGAGCAGCTCGATTCCGGATCGGTCTCTTGCCAAGCTCTCGAACGCCAACTCGATCTCCGGGAAGCTCTCGAACTCGATCCGAAGTCCCAGGTCCTCCTCGATCCCCGCCGCCCGCTGCACTTCACGGGCGACGTCGGCCTCCTTCCGAACCGCTTCAAGCTGTTCCTGCAATGCGCCGCCATGGCGGATGCGATTTCGCTCTGGGACAGGAGCAGGACGCCGGGGCGTCCACGTTGACCGATACCGCTCCGTCGTCGTGCACCCTTCGATGATGAAGTGTCGACTTCTTCGGGCCGATCCGCTTGCCATGTCTACGCCTCGGCGCCACGTCTTCTCGTAGCCAGCTTCTCGGCGACCGACTGGCGCTCTTTCAGCATGGCCCGGATGTCCCCTTCGTTGACAGAATCACGTGAGTGAATCAGCGCGTCCTTGAGAACCTCATTCGCGGCGCGGGTCACTTCGGCATAGCTCAACCCCGCCGCGAGCTGGGCGAGGCTGCCCCACCTGACCCGCGCCCCGGCGGCCGCGGAGAGTCGTGTCTTGAGCAGCCGCACGATCTGCGGCCTGTCCGGCAGCTCGTAGTGGAGTATGTCGTCGAAGCGACGGAAGAGCGCAGAATCGAGAATGGCCGGATGGTTGGTCGCCGCGATGACGAGGCTGTGAGAGCGTTCCTGCTCGATCATCTGCAGGAAGCTGTTCAGAATGCGCCGGATCTCGCCGACGTCGTTCGGCAGCCCGCGCTGCGAACCGATGGCGTCGAACTCGTCGAAGAAGTACACCCCGCGGGTCCGCGTCGTCGCCTCGAAGATCTGGCGCAGCTTGGCCGCGGTCTCCCCCATGTACTTCGTGATGAGCCCATCGAGGCGCACTTCGAGAAGAGGGAACCCGAGCTCTCCCGCGAGAACGGATGCCGTGAGGGTCTTGCCGGTTCCCGGAGGCCCCGTCAGCAACAGCTTGCGTCGGGGTGTGAGACCGCTTTCCACGATGCGCCCGGCATGGCGCTGCTCTCGAATCACCCGTCGAATCTGCTCCCCGAGATCCCCTCCCAGGATCATGTCCCCCAACCGGACACTCGGATGCGACACTTCGAGCAGATTCGCCAGTTCGCCCCGAGGTCGCCCGATGGGGATCGGTGCGCGACGCCCCAATCCCGTCCTGGCGCTGTCGATCAAGGCGCGCAACTCTTCCGCGAGCCTCCCGTGGCCTCTTCGTGCCTCGTGGGCCGCCACCTGCATGGCCACCGAGAAGAAGCGCTCGTCGTCGCCGTCGACATGCGACTTGAGCAACGCCTTGAGCTGTTCACCGCTGGCCATGGTCGCCTCCGGCGTCGGAACGCCCGGACTCACACGCGAAACACCTTCATCACCTCGTCGCCGAGGTGGTTGATGACCTTGACGGAGAACCAGCAGCCGATGCGATCCGCGCCGTCGCTGCGGACCTCGCCGGTGTTGGGGTGGAAGACGTCGACGCCCTTGATCCAGTTGGCGTCGTGCTGGTAGAACTCGGTCTTCGCGCCCTCGTCGGGCAGGCCGTGGAAGTCGGCGAACAGGTCGGGCTGACTCTCGCTCCCGGCGTCCTCCCGGTCCCGGCGCTGGTTCTCGGTCCGGCGGCGCAGGTCGTCGATGAGCACCTTGGGGTGCACCTTCTCCTGGATGTAGAGGGGCGGTGCCTGCACGACGAGGTCGGACCAGTCCTGCTCGTCCTTGCCGCGCCAGACCCGCTGGGGGTCCAGGTCGCGGTGGCGGCGCTCGTAGGCGACGCGGACCGGGCTCTGCTCGGACCGGTCCATCACCGACCGGAACTCGGCGGTGGGGAGGTTCTTCCGCGACGCCTCGTCGTGGGTCAGGGTCGCGACGGTCCGGGGAGCCTTGCGTTTGGCCATCTCGCGCTTCAGGGGCCGAAGGGATTCAGCACGGGGACGCCGAGACCGTCGACGTCCGGTGCATTGCGGGTGACGAGGGTCATATGGTGGACGCGCGCGGTGGCGGCCAGCAGTCCGTCGATGACGGGAACGGAGCGAATCGCACCCAGATGGCCCCAGGCGTCGGCGACGCGGCCGTCAATCGGGAGGACACGGTTGGCATAGGACGTCACGATGTCCTGCAGCCAGCGCTCGAGGGTGGCCGCCTGGCGGGGGTCCCGCCGGCGGAGGCGTTCGACGCCGCGGCGAATCTCGCCGGTCACGACGACGCTGAGGAAGAGATCGGTGTCGGCGACGCTGGCAAACCAGGCGGCTACGCCGGCGTTGCAACGCTCTCCCTTCCGCACCTCCGAGACGACGTTGGTGTCGAGGAGGAACATCAGATCTCGATGTCGCGGCCCACGTCGCGGGGCCGATCAAGCTCGAGGTCGACGGGACAGGCGGCGAGCAACTCCTTGAAGCCGCGCACGCGAGGGGCGCCCAGACGGTCGCGGAGCAAGGCGCGCGCAGATGCGTTGCGGTCCGGGTCGCGGAGCGCGGTGGCCACGTCGCGAATGAGCTCGACGTCGTCCCGGTGCACCCTGACCTGGCAGCGGACCCAGCCCCCTCGCTTCAGCCGGTCCCGGTAGCCACGTACGGCCAACGTTTGCCTGCTTGCCATGCCGCCCCCTTTCCGGTAAGGATACCGGAAATCCGCCCGTCAGGAGTCTGTCCCGTAGAACGCGCCATTGGGGATGTCGCCCCCGCGCAGACTCCCAATTGCGTCGTACGACTGGCGGCGGAGCGCGCGACCGCTGACCTGCTCGCACAGGAGCTGCGTGCCGAAGGCCCGGACACCGAGGACGTGGGTGACCGTCCGCGCGCCCCAGCCCTCCGTGAGCATGGAGACGGAGACGACGCAGCGGATCGAGCCGCCGAGCGTGTCCGGCTTGCCGACCGTGTTCATCACCTCGCGCAGCAGGTCTGGTCGGAGAGGTGCTCGGCCTGCTGCCGGTCGCCGGTACGGGCGACGATCTCGCGCCGGAAGCGCTCTATCTCGTCGCCGGCGGCGTCGCGGAAGCTCTTGTCGAGGGCTTCGCCGGAATCGAGCTGCTCGCTGTCGATGAGGAGCGTGTGTGGGCGGGCCAGCGGGTTGCCGTGCTCGTCGAAGTTGCGGAACAGGGCCAGGCGGCCGTGCACGAGTGCCGTCGAGCCGTCCTCGTTCTCGCGGTGGAAGCCGGAGATGAAGTCGTAGACCAGCTTGTCGACGTGTTGTTGCAGATGACGATGAAGCACAGCGGTGCCTCGATGCCCGCCTTCGCCCACGGCTCGAACGTCTTCTCGTAGTGCCCGTAGCGCTGAGCTTTTTCTTCGGCCTGGGGATCGGCGAGATGAACGCAACCTGGCGCCGCCGGTCGAGAATCCGGTCCGTGGGCTGGCCGCTCGCGTCGAGCTCCCAGTGGCGCGACGGGTACTCGTAGGGCGAGTTCAGGATCGGCCGCTCGAAGAAGCGCTCGCTCATCGGTCTACAGCAGCCGCTCGGCCAGGACACCCCAGACGGCGTAGGCCAGGCGCCGGCGGGCGTGGCGGGCGATCGATCCCTGCCAGAAGTCGCCGGTCACGAGCTCGCAGCCGTCGGGCACGTCGCCGATCGGCAGGAGCTCCTTGTGCTCCGCCGCGTAGCGATCGAGGACCTCGGGGCCGGGATTCGCGGTGTTGGCGACCGCGACGTCGACGGGACGGCCGAGGGCCTCGCCGACGCGGCGGACCGCGGCGCCGACCGAGAAGCCCTGCATGCCGCGGCCCTCGGTGAGGATGTTGGTGACGAGGACGACCGGGCCGGGAGTGGCGCGCACGGCTTCCGTGACTCCCTCGACCAGGAGGGTGGGCATGAGGCTGGTGAAGAAGCTGCCGGGGCCGATGACGCAGGCGTCGAAGGTCCCGATGGCCTCCCGCACGGAGGCATGGATCTTCGGCACCGGGTCGAGGAAGACGCGCCGGATGCTGCGCCCCTCGCGCTGCCCGCGGTCGACGTCGACCTCCCCGTGCGAGCGCGACCCGTCCTCGTACTCGGAGCAGACGGCGGCGTGCTCGACGCTGACCGGCCACACGCGGCCGTTGCAGTCGAGCAGCGCGCGGAGCCCGTCGACGGCGGCCAGGAAGTCGCCGCTGTACTGCTCCATGATCGAGAGCAGCAGATTGCCGCCGGTGTGCCCGCCGAGGCGGCCGTTCTCGAGCGCGGGCAGGCGCGACAGCAGCAGGCGGCGCGCCTCCGTCTCGTTGCGGGCCAGCGCGAGCGCGCAGCGCAGGACGTCGCCGGGCGGCAGCACGCCGAGCTGGTCGCGGAGCTGGCCGGAGCTGCCGCCGTTGTCGAACATCGTGACGACCGCGTTGACGCGCAGCCACGGGTTCTGCTTGAGGCCGCCGAGCAGGCTCGGCAGGCCGGTCCCGCCCCCGAAGCAGCCGACGTTGACCTCCCGCAGTTGCACGGAGCGGATTGTCGCACACCGGCCCCGGGCCGCCGGGTCCGGCCGCCCCGGCTCGGGCTGCTGCTTCCTGCCCGCGAGCGACGCAACTCGGTCCGGTCGCGCTCGCTCGACGACGCCCTGGATCTGCCTCCGGCAGATAGCACCCGCGCGCCTCTGGCCGCGTCGACGCGAGCGGTCGATACACGGTTGGCATGGGGCGTGCGGCCTGGTACCTCGCGGGCGCGGTCGGCTTCGGCCTGCTGGCGCTGCTCAACGTCGGCGGCTACCGCTACGGCGTGTCCGATCAGGCGTTCTACGTGCCGGTGGTCCTGCAGCAGATCGACCCCAGCCTGTTCCCGCGCGACGCCGGCCTCCTCGACGCCCAGAACCGCTTCTTCGCCTTCGACGACTGGTTCGCGGCCCTGATCGTCGCCACCGGCGCCAGCGTGCCGGCGGCGTTCCTGCTGGCCTACCTGGGCGGCCTGGCCCTGCTGTACGCGGCCGCCACCGCCATGGGGCGGTCACTCTACTTCACCGCGTGGGGAACGGCCGCGTTCGTCGCCGCGCTGGCCATTCGCCACCGGATTCCCGATACGGCGGTCAACACCCTCGAGTCGTATCTCCACCCGCGTCAACTCGCCTTCGC
This sequence comes from Acidobacteriota bacterium, assembly GCA_026707615.1. GTDB lineage: Bacteria > Acidobacteriota > Vicinamibacteria > Vicinamibacterales > UBA8438 > JAGWAJ01. The sequence goes on from JAPOWL010000400.1 coordinate 11,273, forward strand.
GGTCGGGCTCGCGGCGGTGGCCCTCTTCCTGCACCGGGGCCGCTGGTCCGTCGTCGTGACCGTGGCGCTCGCGGCGCTCTTTCACCCGACCACCGCGCTCTGGTTCGCGGTGCTGCTGGGGCCGGCGCTGCTGGTGGCGGACCGCGGCGCCCGCCGCCCCCTGCTCGCGGC
>JAPOWL010000356.1 GCA_026707615.1 Acidobacteriota bacterium
CTGAACGACCACTGGGATCTCGACCACCCCTTCGAGCGCATCCTCGTCGATACCGCCGTCGCGCCCGATCCGGCCGAGGTCACCTGGATCAATCCGCGGCTCCGGCGCGGCGAGGAGCGGCGCGTGGTGACGGGCATCCCGGGCAAGACCGGCATCGTCTACACCCTCGACCGCGAGACGGGGGAGTTCCTCTGGGCGCGCCCGACCGTTTCGCAGAACGTCGTCAGCGGCATCGACGGCGCCACCGGGGCGGTGACCGAGAATGCCGAGGTGACCTTCACCGCCGCGGGGCAGCAGGTCATGGCGTGCCCCACCTGGCAGGGCGGCAAGGACTGGGAGGCGGGCGCCTACAGTCCCCTGACCAACCTGATGTACATGCCGCTCCGCCACACCTGCGGCCGGATGATGGCCTCGGCCGGCGTCGGCTGGTACGACCTGACGGTCCGGACCGAGGTCACGCCCGGCGAGGAGCACCTGGGCACCATCCAGGCCATCTCGGCCGAGACCGGCCGCACCGTCTGGACGCACGATCAGCCGGCGTTCACCATGTCGCTCGTCGCCACCGGCGGCGGCCTCGTCTTCGGCGGCGACGCCAACGGCCGCTTCAAGGCGCTCGACCACGAAACGGGCGAGGTGCTCTGGGAGATCAACCTCGGCTCCCCGGTCACAGGCTTCCCCATCACCTACGCGGTCGACGGGAGGCAGTACGTCGCCGTCAGCACGGGCTACTCGCTGAACACGCTGGGCCTGGCCGCGCTCACCCCGGACCATCGCCCGAGCGCCGGCAACACCCTGTTCGTCTTCGCGTTGCCCTGACGCCGAACGGTCCGCCGGGAGTCTGCGCCGTGGAACGGGGCGGACTCCTTGGGTGGGCGAGGCGGCGAGCGGAGCCGTCGGGCGGCGCATGGCGGCCTTGCGTCCGGGTGATGCAAGGCCACCCATGACCGCCGACCAGTAGTCGCTGCGGTACAGAAATCGCTCAGGGCGGAGGCAGGCGGGATTCGCGATGCTCGAATCGCTCGCGCACGACGTCCGGTACGCTGCGCGCTCGCTGATCCGGCAGCCGGGCGTGACGGTCTTGGCGGTGGGCATCCTCGCCCTGGGTCTGGGCTTGAACGCCGCAGTCCTCGCCGTCGCCTACGGCGTGCTGTGGCGCCCGCTGCCGTACCCGGCCGCGGACCGACTGGTGACGATCTCCGAGGTGGATCAGCGAGACGGCAGGGAATCCGCGGTGTGGCTCGGCCGGATCGACGAGTGGAACCGCCGTCTCAGAACGGTCCGGATGGCGGGGTACCTGACGCGGGAGCGCGTGGTGCGCGGCGCGGGGCCGACGCGCGTCAGGGCGGTGGCCACCGTCACCGAGGGCTTCTTCGAGGTGCTTGCCGTGCCGGCCGTCGCGGGCGCGGTGCCGCGCCTCGCGGTCGGCGACGGGCGGGCCGTGGTGAGCGCGGAGCTGGCCCGCGCCGTCGAGGACCAGACGGGCCGGCCCGCCGTCGGTCAGGCGATGACCATCGGGGACGGCCGCTACGACGTGGTCGCCGTGATGCCCGCCGGGTTCGGGTTCCCGTCGGCCGAGGTCGACGCCTGGGTGGCGGACCAGCCGGACTTCAGGGGGGAGCGCGGCGCGGTGGGGCGCATGGGGGACGGCGTCTCCCTCGCCCAGGTGCGGGACGACGCCGCCCGGGTCGCCCGCGAGGACCTCGCTGCCCGCGGTGTCCCCGGCGTCGACCGGTGGGGCGCGGCGGTCGCGCGGTCGAGGAGATGCTGCTTGGCGACGTCCGGCCCGTGCTGCGGGTGTCGGTGGCGGCGGCCCTGCTCGTGCTCGTCGTGGCGTGCGCGAACGCGGCGACCCTCCTCGTCGGGCGCTCGGCTGCCCGCCGGCGGGAGTTCGCCGTCCGCGTCGCCCTCGGCTCGGGACTGGCCCGCCTGGTCCGGGCCGCGCTGCTTGAGGGTCTGGCCGTGGCCGCGGGCGGGCTCTTGCTGGGCCTCGTGGCAGCCTGGGTCGGTCTGCAAGTGTTCGCAGCGGCGGCTGCCGGCGTGCCGCGCGTCGGTGCCGTCGCCCTCGATCCGCCGGTCGTGCTCGCCGGCCTCGTCCTGACCCTGCTGGTCGGCGTCGCCTGCGGCGGGGCCTCCATCGCGGGCGCGGTGCGGGGTGACGGTGCCGCCCTGCGCGGGGGAGCGGCGGCTGCCGGCTCGCGGGCCGCCGGGCGTCTTCGGGCGGGCCTGGTGGCCGGCCAGATCGCCTTGTCGATCGTGCTGCTGAGCGGCGCCGGGCTCCTCGTCCGCACCGTCGAGCGGCTGCTCGACGAGGAGGGCGGCTTCGAGCCGCGGCAGGCGTTGACCGCGCGGCTGATGCTCGCCGACACGTCCTTCATCGAGGGCGGCGCGGAAGCGCAGACCGCCTTCGTGAGCACCCTGCTGGAACGAGTGCGCGAGTTGCCGGGGGTGCAGGCGGCCGGCGTGGGCAGCGTGCTGCCTCCCGACGATGATCCGGTGGCGGTGGAGTTCCACTACGAGGACGATCGAGGCGAGGCGTCGCGGCGCGAGATGGTCCTCTCTTTCGGCGCGGTCACCCGGGGCTACTTCGCGGCGCTGGGCACGCGGCTGCGGGCGGGGCGCCGCTTCGGCGCCGCCGACAACCTCACAGAGGTCGCCCCCGTAGTTCTGAGCGAGACCGCCGCGCGTTTCGTCTACCCGGACGAGGATCCGGTTGGCCGTCCGCTGCCGTACAACATCGATGCCCTCGGCATCGCGCGGTGGGCACCGGTCATCGCCGTCGTCGACGACATGAAGTACGAGGGGCTCGCGGCGCCGCGGGGCGGCACGATCTACGTCCCGTGGCCGCGCGTGCCCACCGGCGTGTCGCACCTGGTGGTGCGGACCACCGGCGATCCGACGGCGCTGGCCCCGGTGGTGCGCGACCTCGTCCGGTCGTTGAACCCGGCGCTGCCCGTCCCGGAGGTGCGGTCGATGTCCGACCACGTCGCCGGCTCGATCGCCGAGCGGCGGCTGCGCGCCGTGCCGGCCGCCGGCTTCGCGGCCCTCGCGCTGGCCGTCGCCATGGTCGGCCTCTTCGGCACCCTGGCCCGCGCGGTCGTCGAGCGGCGGCAGGAGCTGGCCATCCGCGTTGCCGTCGGGGCGTCGCCGGGCCGGCTGGTCCGGCTCGTCCTGCGAAGCGCTGTCGCCGTTACCGGGTTGGGCCTGGCCGTGGGACTGCCGGCGGCGGGCGCGACCGGCCGCGGTCTCGCCTCGCTGCTCTACGGCGTCAGTCCCTACGACCCCGCCACGCTGGCCGCGGTCGCCGCCGGCGTCGTCCTGACCGCGCTGGCCGCCGCGACGATTCCCGCGCGCCGTGCCGCCCGCCTCGACCCGATGGTCGTCCTGCGGACGGATTAGCCCTCGAGCCAGCTTTGCCCGCCTGTTGAGGCCGCCGGTGAGAAGCACCGCGCTCATTCCCCTCCCGACCCGACTACTACCATCGCGTACACGGTGACCTGGCCGTCTACGAGGCGACCAAGGTGGCCTGGCCGGGGGGAACCCTGGCTGACCGGCTCCGACGGGGTTCCGTTCCCGAGCGGGAGGCGGTCGCGATGGCCGGTGCTGGGCGAGGCACTGGCGGCGCTGCATGAAGCCGGCTACGTCCACGGGGACGTGAAGCCGAGCACGTCGGGTTCACGGCGTCCGGGTCGCCGGAGCTGCTCGACTTCGGCGTGGCCCGGGGCGCGAGCGACGGCGCCGCCCTCGCGGGCGGGTCGCTGCGGTATGCGTCGCCGGAAGTCCTCTCGGGCCGTGCGGCCGAGTAGGGCGACGACGTCTGGTCGTTGTGCGTCGTCCTGTACGAGATGGCCACAGGCGAGCATCCGTTCGGTGGCGGCGGGGTGGACGACGTGACGCGGCGGATCGGCCGCCGGCGCGTCGGCCGCGTCCGCGGGGGCGCGACGGTGGGAGTCCCGGCCGGCGTCGCCGGCGGCTGCCTTCGCCGCATCCGTGCTGTCGGCCGCCCGGCCGGCTCGGCCCGCGACCGCGCAGGCGTTCGCGGGGGCGCTGCGGGCGGTCGTCGGTGACGGCGCGTGGCTTTCTTCCCACCCGACCGTTCGGTTTCCGCCTTCCATCCGTCAGTAGGAGCGGTTGCGGGGCCGGACCGGCCTCGCCGGTGTTGCGGGTGGGCCGGCAGAGCGACGTGGGGCCGGGCGGAGCAGCGACGACAGCGATGAACAAGGCGCAACTGTGCCAGCACATGGTCCGTCACTTCCGGGCTCGGGATGGAAGGCTCCGCCGCGAGGACGCCGGGGAGTTCCTCGACGAGCTGCAGCGGGTCTGCGTCCGCGAGCTGGCGGCGGTGGGCCGGTTCTCGCTATCGAAGATGGTGAAGTTCGTCGTCGAGCCGCGCCGACCGCGGCGCGGTCGCGACCCCGTCACCGGCCAGCCGCTCGCGATCCCGGCGCGCCGCGTCGTGCGGGCCCGGGTCTCCAGCCTCGTGCGGGATGCCGTCGAAGGGCCGCTCCAGAGCGCCGCTCGTGGTCCGCACCACTCTGGTCGGCCGAGTGCGCCGTAGCGGCCGGATTCCGCGCCACCCTTTGATAGAGTGCCGTGATCGCGGATCCGATGTGCCCGTATTCGCCGGGGCGCGTCGACCCGCTACCGTAGGCCGCGGCGGGTGAGGGGTGCCGGGGCCATGCGATCGGAGGCCTGCGGGAGTCGGTGAATGCGGGCCGGGAGAAACGACGTGCCGCGCCGACGATCCGGCCGGGTGAAGGCGACAGCCCTGGCCGCCGCCCTCGCGGGGCACGCGCTGGCCGGTGCGCCGGCGCTCGCCCAGGACGCGGCCTCCACGCTGCCCGTGGTCTGGGTGCTCGCGACCGGCGGGACGATCGCCGGCGGCGGGGCATCGTCGACCAGCCTGACGGAGTATCGGGCAGGGGCCTTCACCGGCGCCGAGCTGGTCTCCGCGTTGCCCGCTCTCGGGCGGCACGCCACGATACGCGTCGAGCAGGTCGCCAACGTCGGGAGCCCCAACATCACGTTCGACGACTGGCTCGCGCTTGCCACACGCATCGACGCCATCTTCCGCGACGACCCGGATGCGGCCGGCGTCGTGGTCACGCACGGCACGAACACGCTCGAGGAGACCGCCTACTTCCTCAACCTCACCGTCCGCCACGATCGGCCGGTGGTGCTGGTCGGCGCGCAGCGGCCGGCGACCGCAATCAGCGCCGACGGGCCGCTCAACCTGCTGAACGCCGTCCGCGCCGCGGCGTCGCCGGAGGCACGCGGCAAGGGGGTGCTGGTCGTCCTGAACGACGAGATCAACGCCGCCCGCGACGTCACGAAGACCAGCACCTATCGGCTGGAGACGTTCCGCACCCCCGACCTCGGCTTCCTCGGCTACGTCGACGGCGACCGCGTGGCGTTCTACCGCGAGCCGACGCGCCGGCACACGGCCGATTCCGAGTTCGACCTGACCGGCGTCACCGCGTTCCCGCGCGTCGACATCGCCTACTCCTACGTGGAGCCGAACCCGGTGCTGATCGAGGCCCTGATCGAGGACGGGGTGGACGGCATCGTGCTGGCCGGAACCGGAGCCGGAATCGTCTCGCGGCGGGAGCGGGCCGCGCTCGAGCGGGTGGCCGGGCTCCCCGTCGACGCGCGTCCGATCATCGTCCGCTCCAACCGCACCGGGAGCGGCCGGGTCGTTCCGCTACCCGCCTACGACCAGTTGGGCATGGTGGCCGGCGATACGCTCAACCCGCAGAAGGCGCGCATCCTGCTGATGCTGGCGTTGACGAAGACGCGGGACGTCGACGAGATTCGGCGCATGTTCCGGGAGTACTGACTCCCGACGGACGTGTCGGCGGCCTGCGGACGTGGTTCGATGGAGCATCCGTCGGGTCGCGCCCGGCCGAGTCGCCGAGCGCGCCCGCCCCGCTCCGGAGACCGGTCGTACTCAGCGTCCGTCGTCGCGCAGCGCGAACACCCAGACGACGCCGCCCTGGGGGACGACCTTCTCGCTGTCGAAGTGCGCGTTGACGGCGCGCTGCATGCCCTGGGCGTCGACCCCCCAGCCGGACTGCACGGCGATGTACTGCACGCCGTCGATCTCGTAGGAGGACGGCACGCCGATGACGCCGGAGTTGGTCCGCTGCTCCCACAGGATCTCGCCCGTCCGGGCGTCGAAGGCGCGGAAGTAGCGGTCGTTCGTCCCGCCCGTGAAGATGAGCCCGCCCGCGGTGGCGAGTATCGGGCCCCAGTTCTGGGACGTGGGGAACTCGTGCGTCCAGACCTCTTCGCCGCGGGCGAGGTCCCAGGCCTGAATCTCGCCCACGTGGTCGGCGTCGTTCACGACGAAGACCTGCGCCGAGGCGCCCGTGTAGCCGCCCCCGGGCACGTAGTCGACCTCGACGCCGACCATCGTCGAGCAGAGGTTCTCGTTGGCGGGGATGTAGAGGTAGCCGGTCTGCGGGCTGTAGGCGGCGGGCGGCCAGTCCTTGCCGCCCCACAGCGACGGGCAGAACGTGGCCGGCCTGCCGGTGCCCGGCTTCCGCTCGTCGTCGTACTCCGGACGGCCCGTCACGGGGTCGATCGCGGTGAAGACGTTCTGGTCGACGTACGGCTGGGCCTCGACGAAGCGGATGGGGCCGGCGGCCGTCCGCTCCAGCGTCCAGAGGTAGCCGTTGCGGGCCGGGTGGACGAGGGTCGGAATCAGGCGGCCGTCGCGCGGCACGTCGATCAGCAGCGGCGCCGAGACCTCGTCCCAGTCCCACGACCCGTTGTGGTGGTACTGGTGGTAGCCCTTGATCTCGCCGGTGTCGGCGTCGAAGGCGACGACGGAGTTGGTGTACAGGTTGTCGCCCGGCCGCTGGTCCCCGATCCACGGGCCCGGGTTGCCCGTGCCCCAGTAGGTCAGGTTGCTCGCGGGATCGTACGAGCCGGTGATCCAGATCGACGCCCCGCCCCGCTGCCAGGTGTCGCCGGGCCAGGTGTCGTTGCCGGGTTCGCCCGGGCCGGGGATCGTGTGCGACCGCCACACCTCCTCGCCCGTCTCCGGGTCGAGGGCGACGACGAAGCCGCGGATGCCGCGCTCGCCGCCCGAGGCCCCGACCATCACCTTGCCGCTCGCCACGAGCGGGGCGATCGTCATGTAGTAGCCCGTGCGGTAGTCGGCCACCGCGGTCTCCCACACGACCTCGCCGCTGACGGCGTCGAGGGCGACCACGAAGGCGTCGTGCGTGGTGTGGAAGACCTTGTCGCCGTAGAGGCCCACGCCCCGGTTGGTGCGGTGGGGATGCGCCATGTCCTCCGGGAACTGACGGGCGTAGAGCCAGAGCTGCTCGCCCGTCCGCGCGTCGATGGCGATCACGCGGTCCTCGGGGGTCGTCACGAACATCACCCCGTCGTTGACGACCGGCGGCGACTCGTGCCCCGAGGTCACGCCAGTGGACAACGTCCAGACCGGCACGAGCTCGGCCACGTTCTCCGTCGTGATCTGGTCGAGCGGGCTGTAGCCCCAACTGTCGTAGGTGCCCCGGTACATCAGCCAGTCACCGGGATCGGGCGCGCGCAACCGCTCGTCGGTCACGGGGGTGTAGGAGATCCCCGACTCCTGGGCGGTCGCGGCCGGCACGCTCAGCGCGGCGGCCAGCGCGACCCCCGCCGCGACCCCGATGCGTATGGTCGGTGACCCCTTCGTCATGGCGTTCCCCATCTGCGTTCGTCCCTCGCGGCTACGTGCGGCCCGCCGGCGTAGCGACCCCCCTGGCTTGCCCGCGACCGTCGCGGGCCCGCTCACGGACGGAGCTCGCGCCCCAGGCTCTCGAGCCGGCGGGCCCCGGCCAGGATGCCGTACAGACCGTAGTTCCCTTCGTGGCAGGCGTACTCGAACAGCGGGCCGTCCGTGCGCCGGAACGGCATCATCACCGTGTAGGGCGCGGTGTAGACGGTCGGGTCGGTGACCGTGAACTCGTAGGCGACGGTGTCCGGGTCGAGCCGCGTCAGGCGCTCGACGAGGTGCATGTTCGGTCCCGTGCCGCCGCTCTGGCCGCCCCGGAACTGCGTCGTCTCGATCACCAGCGTCTCACCTTCCCAATGCGCCCGCGACACGCCCGCGTACTGCGGGAAGGGGGGCTTCGCGGTGTCGCCGATCGGGATGACGCGGGCGTTGTGCACCATCTCGTTGAAGATGGTCACGTAGCCCGGCGACTGGAAGATCATCACGTTGTTGTTGTAGGCGCTCGAACGCATCGGAGGGCCCGAGTTGAAGCCCATGATGCAGCGGTCGGCGAGGCTGCGGTTCTCGTAGGAGTCGTAGCGGTGCTCCTCCAGGTGGGCGCGCCGTGCCGCCGCGGCCTCGACCGCCTCCGGCGTCCGCGGCGGCAGCCGCCCGTCCGGCGGGTCGACGATGAGCGACGTCCGCTTGTCGGAGGTCAGCTCGATGCCCCGCTCGTACCAGAACTCGTTGTAGGAGAGCACCCCGCCCTCCGAGCGCGGCCGGTAGCCGGCGGCGCCCCTCTCGGGGTCGGAGAGGTCGCGGTTCAGGCGCACCCGCTCCGACGCCTCGAACGCGGCCGCCTCCTCCGGGTCCAGCCGCTCGCGCCCCTCGAACCGGGCGGGGCGCTGGAACGGCGTCAGGGTGCGGAACGTGAAGGTGCCGGACACGTCCGGCTGGCCGTCCGGGGTCCGCATCGGCATCGTGCGGTCTCCCGACTGCGCCGCGGCCGGCGGCGGCGCGAGTGTGATCGCGACGGTCAGAACGACGAGCGCCGCCACATACTTCCTGAGCATCTTCCAGCCTCCCCGCGCCGTCCACTTGCGGCGCACACTCGACCGTTCACAGTAGACGCGAGCGATTGGAAACGCAAGCGGCTCCAGGAGCCGGTGACAAGCCGCGCGGGGTTTCACTACGGACCCTGGTCGCCACTCGCGATCACGGCAGCCTGAATGCAACCAGCGACGGCACATCGCCGCCAACGGTGACGGCGATGTGCTGCCGGCCGTCGAGCAGGTACGTCATCGGCGTCCCGATGGCCCCGCCAGGCAGGTCGATCGCCGCCAGCGGCTCGCCCGTTGCCTTGTCGTAGGCTACCAGTTGCGGCCCGTCGTTCGTGCCGCCGGCGGTCAGCGACTGCACGAGCAGCGTCCTGGTCACCAGGGGCCCGTTGCGCCCGCTGTCTCCCCCCAGGGGCGGCAGGTCGAGGTGGCGCAGCAGCGGATGGTTGCGGATGCGGTCGCCGTTGCCCAGGGGCGTCATCCAGAGATGTTCTCCGGTGTTCATGTCGATGGCGGTCATGCGCGAGTACGGCGGCTTCCACAGGGGTAGCCCCTGCGGCATCACCGGTGTCCGGCGCGGGTTGCCGCCGTCGATGAACGCCGCCCCGCCACGGCTCAGGATGTAACGCAGGGTGGATTCCTCGCCCGGCTCCCGCTCGCGGAACCGCATGACGGAATGGGCGTTGCGCGACGGGATGTACAGAATGCCCGTCTCCGGATCGACGGCGCCGCCGCCCCAGCTCGCACCGCCTCCCGCGCTCGGGCGGAAGATCGTGCCGTTGAGAGAAAGCGGCGTGTACAGCGGGCCGAGCCGGAACCCCTCCACCGCCTCCAGCGCCATGCGGCGGACCTCCGGCGTGAAGTCGATCAGGTCGTCGAGGGTGGCCCCCTGGTACTCGAACGGCGCCGGACGGGTCGGGAAGGGCTGGGTCGGCGCCAGCACTTCGCCCTCCAGATCCGTGTCGGTCGCCACGGGTCGCTCCTCGATCGGCCAGATGGGTTCTCCCGTCACCCGGTCGAACACGTAGACGAAGCCCTGCTTCGTGACCTGGGCCAGCGCCTTCACCCGGCGGCCGTCCACCGTGATGTCGAGCAGGTTGGGTCCGGTCGGATTGTCGTAGTCCCAGACCCCGTGGTGCACCATCTGGAAGTGCCAGACGCGCTGGCCTGTCTCCAGATCGACGCAGATCAGGCTCTCGGCGAAGAGGTTGTCGCCGATCCGGTGTCCGCCGTAGTAGTCCGACGTCGGCGTGCTGGTCGGCAGATAGACGTAGCCGAGCTCCGGGTCCGCCGCGATGTTGCCCCAGACGTTGGTATTCCCGGAGTAGCGCCACGCCTCGTCGAGCCAGGTATCGGACCCGAACTCGTCGGGGCTCTGCGGCACGGTGTGGAAATCCCACTTGTGCCGGCCAGTCCGCGCGTCGTAGGCCCGGGCGAAGCCGGGCGCGTTCTCCTTCATGAGGAGAAAGTCGTGCACCGACGAGCCGACGATGATGGTGTCGCCCACCACCAGGGGCGGCGAACGGGACGGCGGCGGCAGCCGGCTCGGGTTCTCGCGCGCCCGCGGAATGCCCTCCTCCAGGCTCACGCGCCCGTTGTCGCCGAAGTCCGCGGCGAGCAGCCCGGTGCGGGCGTCGACCGCGGTCAGGTGGCCGTCGCCCGTCCCCCAGATGATCCGCGCGTCCTCGCCATCTTCCCAGTAGGCCACGCCGCGGTGGTTCCAGGGAGACGGCAGGGGCGGACTGCCGGACTCGTAGACGCGTGGATTGTGGACCCAGAGCGTCTCCCCCGTCCGGGCGTCGATCGCGGCTGCCTGGTACAACGGGGTGGCCAGATAGAGCACGCTGTCGACCATCAGCGGCGTCGCCGACAGGCGGGCGATGCCCGGCCGGGTCACCCAGCGATCCGGATTCTCGGCCTCCAGATGCGCGAAGACGGTCTCGGCGGCAACGAGGGAGATGCCGTTCTCGTCCTCGATCGGCAGATGGGAATCGGCGGTGCGCCAGCGCCACGCCAGCTCGAGATTGCGGAAGTTGTCACCATCGATCTGGTCGAGCGGCGAGTACTTCGTCCCCCACGCGTCGGCCGTGTAGGAGCGCCATTCGCCGCCGCTGGCGCCCTGCTGGGCCATGGCGGGTACCGCCGCCAGCCACGCTGCCAGGAATGCTCCGATCGGAGCCGTCTTGTGCCCTCTCATTGCGACGCCCGCTCCCTTCGATTGCTCGACTAATGGCGACGGCGCGCAGGCCGTCCACCGCCCGGGGCGCCGAGCGGCGCCGCGCCCGCGGGCTACTTGAGATCGGCGAACTCCACGTCGCGGGCCCGGAACGCCGCGGTCAGCAGGCGACCCGCGTTCACCGCGGCCGGCCAACCGGCGTAGAACGTGACGTGCAGCACGACCTCGGAGAGCTCCTGCGGCGTGACGCCGTTCTGGTCCAGGGCGCGATCGATGTGCAGCCGCAGCTCGTTGGTCACGTAGAGCGCCTGGTTCACCGCTACCGTGACGAGACTGCGGTCGCGCTTAGACAGCGTTGGCCGCTCCCAGATGTCGCCGTACAGCAGGCTGTTCCGCAACGCCCCGAGCCGGGGCACCGCCGCGTACGCGTCGCTGAGGCCGCCGGGCGTCGTCACATCTTCCTCGAGCTCGGGGGCGCGCGGCAGGTCGCCCAGCGT
>JAPOWL010000634.1 GCA_026707615.1 Acidobacteriota bacterium
GGCGTGTCGTCGGGCACCGCGCCGTCGTAGGGGCCTTCGATGGTCAGGGCCTGGACCTCGGGGTTCCCGTGGTACTTCTCGTCGTTCGACAGGACCGCGCCCTTCATGACCGGCTGCAGCGGCCCCTCGGGCTCCCAGCGGTTGCGGACGAAGGAGACGCCGACGACGTGCGGCCCGCCCTCCACCTCGGCGCGGACCTCGAGGTGGGCGGCCGACTCCCGGACGTAGCGTTCCCACTCGGGGGCGCCCGCCTCCGCCGGCGACCACGTCGTGGGCGCCGGCGTGCCCGGCGCCTCGCCCCCCACCGCGAAGCGCCGGACGAGCCGCCCGTCGATACGCAGGTCGAGGAGGCTCCGGCGCCCCATGCCGCGGACGTAGTCCTGCCAGTTGGTGGCCAGCCCGATGCGGAAGATGTAGGTGCCGTCGGCGGGGAAGTGGTGGGTGGCGCCGAGGCCGCCGCGCGACCCCAGCGGCAGGTGCTCGCCCTGCCGGTCCGCCTGCGTCAGCAGCACCGAGTTCTCGAAGCGCGCGAAGTCGGGCGCCGTCAGGACGCCGGTGGCGAGGCGCGAGATCTTCCGCGCCGCCGACAGGTACCGCTCGAGCTGCGCGGTCGAGATGGAGAGCACCTCGGCGTTGTTGTCGAACCCCGTGTCCGACGTCTCGTCCCCGGGCAGCAGCGCCGCCACGTCGACCTCGAGCGCGAGGAGGTCCCGGATCGCGTTGCCGTACTCGGTGCGGTTCAGGCGATGCAGCGAGCCGGTGCGGCCCGGGTCCGGGGCCCGCGCCGCTGCCTCGTCGAGGCGCGTCTCCAGCCAGCTCGCGACCGCGCGCGCGTCCTCCCGGCGGGGCCGCGGACGCCCGGCCGGCGGCATCGAGCCCGCCCGGAGTCGCGCGATCACGCGCTCCCACCGCTCCGCGTCCCGCTGCGGGTGCTCGGCGTCGGCCGTGTCCAGGGCGAGTCCCGCCGCCCGGATCTGCGCGTCGAGCACCGACGGCGGCTCGCCGCCCGCAGCGATCCGGCGCTCGTTGTGACAGGCGACGCAGTAGCGATCGACGAGGCTGCGCACCGCTTCGGGAGCGGCCGGCGGAGGCTGCGCTTCGGGGGCGGCGTGCAGGCGGCCCGCGGGTTGGCCGGCAGTCCAGCTCCCGGCCAGGCCGACAACCGCGGCGGCGACGGCGACCCTGAGGCACGAGGCGCCGGCCGGCGGCATCCGCATCGTCAGTCGTCGGCGCCCAGCTCCCGGAGCCGCGCCGCGAGCTCCGGCTGGGTCGCCCGCAGGCCGTTGGTCCCGGGGATCGGCAGGCGCGACTCGGCGAGGGTGAGAGGCGTCTGCCCGCGATCGTTCATCGCGTCGAGGTCGGCGCCGTGGGTCGCGAGCAGCTCGACGACGGACGCGAAGCCGGTGCGCACGGCGTCGTGCAGCGCCGTGTTGCCGCGCTCGTCGCGCCGGTTCACGTCCACCCCGAGGTCGAGGACGACGCGCGCCAGGTCGAGGGTCGCCCGCTCCATGTCCGCCCGGTCGATCTGCGGCGCGTCGACCTGGTTGCGCCGGTTCTCCTGCGGAATCTGCGAGACGCCCATCGCCGCGACGAGAGACGACACGCGGTTTCCGGGGGCGACGTGCGGGTCGGCTCCGCGCTCGGCGAGGAGGCGGGCGATCTCCACTTCGCCGTAGCGGGCCGCGAGCCAGAACGCGTTCCCGCCCACCGCCTGGTGGCGGATGCTGAAGTCCGCGCTGAACCGGCGGCCCGGCGTGCCTCGCTCGACCGCCGCGTCGACGTCGGCGCCGTGGTCGAGCAGGGCCTCCGCCAGCGCGACGTCGCTCCTGAGGACCGCCGCGTGAAGCGCGGTGTAGCCGGCGCCCGCGGCGTTCGGGTCGGCGCCCTGCTGCAGGAGGTAGGTGGCCAGCGGGCCATGGCCGCTGTGGGCGGCGACGACGAGGGCGCTCGTCCCGGCTGCCGCGGTGTCGTTGACGTCGGCGCCGGCGGCAAGGAGGGCGCGCGCCGTCTCCACGTCGCCGTTGCGGGCGGCGAAGAGCAGCGGCGTCGAGCCGCCGTGGGCCATCCGGAAGTTGCCCCGCGGGTTGGTGTTGCCGGCGGTGTTCTCGAGCTGGTGCCAGACCCGCGAGCGGGCGTGCACGTCCCCGCCGTGGGCGGCCAGGTGGCGGACCACGCCGGCGTGGCGCTCGGCCGCCGCCCACATCAGGGCCGTCTGCTCGCGCTCGCGCTCGGCCCGGTTCGGATCGGCGCCGTAGGCCAGGAGCCGCGCGACCACCGGCCCGCTACCGCTCCGCGCGGCTCCCATCAGCGGCGTCTCGCCCATCCGGAGCGCCACGTTCGGGTCCGCGCCGGCCTCGAGCAGGCGCTCGACGAGCGCCGCGCTGCCGTTCGTCGCGGCCAGCCACAGCGGAGTCGCCCCGAGCGCGTTGGCGGCGTCGACGTCCGCGCCGGCCTCGATGAGCAGCGTCGCCGCGTCGAGGTCGTTGCGGTGGGCCGCCCAGTGGAGCGCCGTCGCCCCGTCGCCCTGCGGCGCGTTCACGTCCGCGCCCGCGGCGAGCAGGGTCCGCGCACCGGCAGCATCGCCCGCCCGCACGGCGGCGATCAGATCCGGCTCCGCGGCTCCTGCAAGCGCCCCCGCAGCGAGAAGGAAGGTCCCCGTCATGAGGGTCACGAAGCGTTCCGCCGACCATCGCTGCAGCATGCCGCTATGCTAACGCAGACTGCGGGTCGCGCGGGCCTCCTCACAGTTGCAGGACCATGACCCGATCCGCCCTGTCTGCCAGGCCGGCGATCGCGGCGTCGAAGGTCACCAGCCGGCCCTCGTGGCGCACGGCCAGGGCGAGCAGGTGCGCATCGGTTACCTGCCGATATCCGACGAGCCGCTCGAACGACGCCTCCGGAGCCCGGACCAGGTCGAGGTCGTCCGCCCAGACCTCGTGCCCGGCAAGCTCCGTCAGGGCGCGTAGCACGGAAGCCGCTTCAGCAGGCGACCGGGCGTCGGGGAGCACCCTCCGGTTGGACGAAACCCGAATGAACCCCGATTGCGTGACGGGGGCGGTAGCCCACGCTGCAGGCAGGTGGGCCGACAGCCAGTCGACCGCGCGGCGGTGATGCACGTGGGTGGACCAGGCGAGGGCCACCAGCACGTTGACGTCGGGGAGGTGCGTCAAGCGTCTTCGTTGGCGGCGCGGACCATGTCGGGAGTTATCGGCGGACTGTCTCCCTCGACGGCGAAGCCGGGGATCGTCAGGCTCCCGGCGACGGCCCGGGGCCGGCTGCCCCGCCGCGCCAGCTCCGACAGGGCGGCGCCGACCGGGATTTCCCGCTCCTGAGCCAAGGCCCGCGCGCTCGCCAGCACGTCGTCGTCGACGTTCAAGGTCGTGCGCATCGACGCATCATCGTATCACAGCATCGCGGGGCGATTGACACCCCGCCAAGCGTTCGGAGAAACTACCACGATCACCGCGCGAGCCCGTGTCGTCGGCGGGGGAGCACAAGGGCCATGAGCACGTGCCACCGATTCGGCGAGGGCCGGGGAGACGATCGAGTCCGGGGTGATGATCGAGCGATGATCCGCACGCGTGGCCGACGGGTTTCGGTCGCAGCCGCGGCCGTCCTGCTCGCGGGCGCATCAGCCTGGGCTCCGCCGGCGGCCGCCCAGGCCGTGCCCGTTCAGGGAGACGCGCAGCTCCTGCAGCGGACGATCGGGCGCTACTGCGTCACCTGCCACAACGACCGTCTGCTGACCGCCGGCCTGACGCTCGACGGGCTCGATCTGTCGCAGGTGGGGCCACACGCCGAGCTCTGGGAGAAGGTCGTCACCAAGCTCCGGACGCGGACGATGCCTCCGGTGGGCCGGACGCGTCCCGCCGTCGCCACCTACGACGCGCTGGCCGGCTGGCTCGAAGGCGAGATCGATCGCTACGCCGCCGCGCACCCGAATCCGGGGCGCACGGAGGCTTTCCACCGCCTCAACCGTGCCGAGTACGCCAACGCCATTCGCGATCTCCTGTCGCTCGACGTCGACGTGGCGGCACTCCTGCCGGCGGACGACATCGACGAGTACGGCTTCGACAACATGGCCGACGTTCTGACGGTCTCGCCGGCCCTGATGGAGCGGTACCTGTCGGCGGCGCGCAAGATCGGCCGCCTGGCGGTCGGAGAGACGCCGCTCGGCCCGGGCACCGAAACCTACAAGGTGCCGATCCTCCTGGTGCAGGACGATCGGGTGAGCGAGGACGTGCCGTTCGGTTCCCGCGGCGGCGTCGGCATCCGCCACTACTTCCCGGTCGACGGCGAGTACGACGTGGAGATCCGGCTGCACCGCAACTACGTGAACTACGTCCGCGGCATGGGGTCGCGCCACGAGCTGGAGGTCCGGCTCGACGGCGCGCTCGTCCGGACGTTCGTCTTCGGCGGCGAGGAGCCGGAGGGGGTGCAGGCGCCGGCCAGCTACGCGGGCAACCAGTTCGGCGATCCGGAGTGGGAAGAGTACATGCTCTTCGCCGATGCCAACATGCGGGCGCGCTTCCAGGCCACGGCCGGCCCGCACGTGGTGAGCGCGGCGTTCGTCCGGCGCTACACGGAGCCGGAGGGTGTGCTCCAGCCGCGCCAGAGCATCTTCGCGGTGGCCGTGAACGAGATGCGGGACGGCTACGCTGCCGTCGACCACGTCGCCATCGGCGGGCCCTACTCCAGCACCGGCCCCGGCGACACGCCGGCCCGGCGAGCGCTCTTCACCTGCCGCCCGGCGAGCGCGGCCCCGGAGGACGAGGACGCCTGCGCCCGCGAGATCCTGACGTCGCTGGCGCGGCGGGCCTACCGGCGCCCGATCGACGACGCCGACCTCGCCACGCTGATGGACTTCTATCGCGCGGGCCGGGGCGACGGCAGCTTCGACGCCGGCATCCAGCTCGCGCTCGAGCGCGTGCTGATCGCGCCCGACTTCCTCTTCCGCGTCGAGCGCGATCCCCTCGACACGGCGCCCGCCACCGCCTACGCGCTGACGGACCTGGAGATGGCGTCGCGGCTGTCCTACTTCCTCTGGTCGACCGGCCCGGACGACGAGCTGCTCGCCCTCGCCGAGGAGGGCCGGCTGAACGACCCGGAGGTGCTCGCCCGGCAGGCCCGGCGGATGCTGGCCGACCCGCGCGCCAGCGAGCTCGTCCGGAACTTCGCCGGCCAGTGGCTCTACCTGCGCAACCTGCGCGGCGCCGTCCCCGACGCGCTCGTCTTCCCCGAGTTCGACGAGAACCTGCGGGAGGCCTTCCTGCAGGAGACCGAGCTCTTCGTCCGGAGCCTCATCGGCGAGGACCGCAGCGTCCTCGACCTGCTGGGCGCCGACTACACGTTCGTCAACGAGCGCCTCGCGCGGCACTACGGCATCCCCGGCGTGTACGGCAGTCGTTTCCGGCGCGTCGAGCTCGACCCGGCGACGGCCGAGCGGCGGGGCGGCATCTTCGGGCACGGGAGCCTCCTCACGGTGACCTCGTACCCCAACCGGACGTCGCCCGTGCTGCGCGGCAAGTGGGTGCTGACGAACATCCTGGGGACGCCGCCCCCGCCTCCGCCGGCCGACGTGCCCGATCTGCCGGACCGCGGCGAGGACGGCCGCGCCGCGACGGTGCGGGACCGGCTGGAGCGCCACCGGGAGAGCCCCGCCTGCGCGGTCTGCCACGCTCCGATGGATCCGCTCGGGCTCGCGCTCGAGAACTACGATGCCGTGGGCAAGTGGCGGGCGACGGGAGAGACGCATCGGCCGATCGACGCCACCGGCAATCTTCCCGACGGCACGGCGTTCGAAGGCCCGACCGGGCTGCGGACGCTGCTCCTCGAGCGCCGCGAGCTGTTCGTCGGAACCCTGACGGAGAAGCTCCTGGCGTACGCCCTCGGGCGGGGGCCGGAGTACTACGACCGTCCGACGGTGCGCGCCATCACGCGCGCCGCGGCCGCGGACGACTACCGCTGGTCGTCCATCATCGTCGGTATCGTGCAGAGCACACCGTTCCGCATGCGGAGGTCCGAGTCATGATCATCACCAGGAAGGCGATTCCCCGTCGCACCGTCCTGCGGGGACTGGGTGCGTCGCTCGCCCTGCCGCTCCTCGACGGCATGGTGCCGGCGTTCGCGGCCATTCGGAACACGGCGGCGGCGCCCGTCAGGCGGCTCGGGGTGGTCTATGTCCCGAACGGGATGATGATGAACCACTGGACGCCGCGGACCGAGGGGGCGGGGTTCGACTTCCCGACCGTCATGAAGCCGCTCGAGCCGTTCCGCCGGCACGTCCAGGTGCTGTCGGGCATGCACGGCGTCGACGGCGAGGGCCCGCACGCCCGCTCGTCCACGCGCTTCCTCACCGGCGTCGGGGCGAAGCCCGACAACGGCTCGGATCTTTCGGCCGGGGTCTCGATGGACCAGCTCGCGGGGCGCGTCCTCGGGCGCGAGACGCAGCTCGCCACGCTCGAGCTGGCCCTCGACGGGCGCGACTTCGCCGGGTCGTGCGACGACGGCTTCAGTTGCGCCTACACCAACACCATCGCCTGGGCCGGCGACACGACGCCGCTCCCGATGGAGAACGACCCGCGCGTGGTCTTCGAGCGCCTCTTCGGCGACAGCGGGAGCACGGACCCCGCCATCCGCAAGGCGCGGCTCCGGAAGGACGCCAGTCTCCTCGATTCGGTCACCGAACGGGCCGGGGCCCTGTCGCGCGAGCTCGGAGCCGGCGACCGCGCCAAGCTGCGGCAGTACCTCGAAGCCGTCCGCGACATCGAGCGGCGCATCCAGATGGCCGAGGCGCAGAGCGGGCGCGAGCTCCCCGTGGTCGATCAGCCGGCCGGCATTCCCGGAACGTTCGGCGAGCACGCCAAGCTGATGTTCGACCTGCAGGCGCTCGCCTACGAGACGGACCTGACGCGCGTCGCCACGTTCATGATGGGGCGCGAGATCACCGGCCGGACGTACGCCGAGATCGGCGTGCCCGACGCCCATCATCCGATCTCGCACCACCAGCGCGACCCCGCGAAGCTGGCCAAGCTGACGAAGATCAACCAGTACCACGTGCAGCTCTTCTCGGAGTTCCTGGCCCGCCTGGCCGCGACGCCGGACGGGGACGGCACGCTGCTGGACCACTCGATGATCGTCTACGGGGCGGGCATGGCCGACAGCAACGCGCACGCCTCCGAGAACCTGCCGATCCTGCTCGCCGGCGGCGGAGCGGGAACCGGCGGGCGGCACGTCCGCTACTCGCCGGACACGCCGCTCGCGAATCTGCACCTCAGCCTGCTCGACAAGCTGGGCGTGCCGGTCGAGTCGCTCGGGCACGCGAACGGTCGGCTGCCGCTCGACCCGCTGGCCGCGTAGCCGGGCAGTTCTGGATCGGCGGACACCCATCACGGGCCGGCGTCCCCGCTGGGGAAACGTCGGCCCGCTTTCGCGTACGCTACGGAGCGCGAGAATGAGCGAGACGTCGACCTACACGCTGGAGCGCGTCTTCGATGCGCCGCGCGAGATGGTGTGGAGAGGGTGGACCGAGCCGGAGCTGTTCGCGCGCTGGTACGGGCCCCGGGCGGAGACGGTCGTCCACCGCTCCGACCTCGAGGCCGGCGGCCTCTGGCTGGTGGAGATGCGGATGGGGGACAACTCCGTCTTTCAGCGGTTCGAGTGCGCCGAGGTGACGCCGCCCGAGCGGCTGGTCTGGCGGCAATCGGTCTCCGACGCGGACTGGAACGTCATCGCGAACCCCATGCTGCCGGACTGGCCGCGCGTGGTCCTGTCCACGGTTACGCTCGACCGCGACGGAGCCCGGACCCGGATGCGCTTCACCTGGGCGCCGCACGAGGCGAACGAGGCCCAACACGCTGTCTTCGCAGGAGCGATGGGGGAGATGGGCAGGGGCTGGGAGGCCGGCATGAAGCTGCTGGCCGACATCCTGGTCGAATTGCAGCGCTGAGTCGTCGCCGGGGGAGGGAGCCAACGCCGCTCGCCGCGCGCAACGGCCCTCTCGCGTCCGCGCAGGCTCCGGCCGTGCCCATGAGGGCGCGGGCTACCGCAGGGTCGCCAGTTCCGGCGCCGTCACGGGCTCCGCGGGACCGTGGAATATGGCGTTGAAGAGGAGCTTGAACGTCGCCCGGGTCTGGGTGCGGAAGGCGATCTGGCTGCCCATCGTGACCGCCCGCCCTTCGCCGACCTCGAACGAGACGACGTTGGCCTGCTCGCGCAGGAACTCGTCTCCGAGCAGCCAGCCGCTCGCCACCATGTCGTCCGCGTCGGGGTAGCGCGACACCACCTCGGCCGGTGTCTCGAAGCTCGGCAGCAGGCGGTAGGCCTGGTCGAAGCGGAAGAAGACGGGCCACTCCTCCGGCATGCCGTAGCCGACGGGATGACGGGGGTTGTGCTCCTGCTTCAGCAGGGTCCCCGGCGAGAAGAAGAGCGACGTCGGGTCGACGACGCGGGCCCGCAGGGTCCGGGCGAGCTCTGCGGGGCTCCGGAACGCGTCGCGGAGCTGCCGCTCGGCATCCCGCACCGCCGCCCGCGGCGTCCGGGAGGGACGCCGCACCGGGGTCGAGACTCGCCGTGCCCCCCGCACCGGCAGCACCGGCTCGATGGGGAGCCCGAGGAGCTCGCGGGCGCCCCCCACGGCGGAGCCGAGCGCGACGAGCGTTCCGCCCTGCTCGACCCAGGTACCGAGCTTCCTCCAGCCCTCGTGCCCCACGCCGTACGCCCAGCGCCAGGACTCGTCATGGCGCGACGGGTGCAACCCTTCGACGATCGCCCTGCGGGTGGTGCCGGAGGGGAGGACGATGACGTCGTACTTGTCGGCCAGATCGCCCTCGAAGTCCAGCGACGACACGACGGTGTGATTGAGCTCGTACTGCTCGAACAGCCACATCATCCAGCCGCCGGGCATGTTGTTCGCGGCCCGCCAGAGGCCGATGCGGATCCCGTCCTTCAGGCGGTGGGCATCCACGTCCGGGGCGGCGTCGAGGGCGCGGACGGCGAGGCCGGTCTCCGCTGCCGTGCGGTCGAGGATGCGGGTCGCCTCCGGAGCCGGCGGCACCAGCCAGGTCCCGGGCGCCCATTCGCGACCCGCCGCCCTGAAGCCCTCCGCGGCGCGGTACAGCGGCACGCCGGCCGCCTGCAGGCGCGCGGCAGCCAGGAACCCGGCGTTCGACTCCGGGCCGACCGCGTAGGCCCAGCCCGGGCGCGGCGGCATCGGCGTGCGCGCCGGCCGCACTTCGCCGACCCGCTCCAGGTCGAGGCGGTCGTCGAGCGGCTCGTCGATGCGGTCGACGTCGACGCCCATGAGCAGGCCCAGCGTGTGCCCGGTCACGTCGTAGGGGGGGATCGGCGGACCGCCCGGGTAGCGGCGCAGATCGGGATAGACCTGCCGCTCCAGCATCGTCTTCGCGAAGGCGCCGTAGGGCTGGGCGAGCGGAATGACCCAGGAGCCTGCCGGATAGCGCCTCCCGCCCGCCGTGAACGGCGCCTGCGCCCGATGAATCTCGACCTCGGCGAACTCGAGGATCTCGAGCATTTCGTAGGTCGCGAACGGGTCGCGCTGCTCGCCCGGGACGACGAACGCGTAGGGCGCCTCGTCGCGGTTCACCCAGTCGCGATGCACGCGGTAGAAGTTCTCGAGCCACCGCGTGCGGTACTTGGCCATGTTCTCGAGCGCGGCGTAGGTGGCGATCTCGCCGTACTCCACGACGTCGCCGATGCGCCAGATGCCGGAGTCGTACGGCACGGGGAAGTTGGTGCGTGCCTGCTGCGGCCCGAGCGGACGGTTCGGGCCGGCCGGATTGACGTAGGGATCGGCGAGGTTGGCGCTGGCGATCTCGGTCAGGATGCGCGGCTGCCCGTGGTAGACCATGTACTGGCGGGCCGGCGTCCAGAGGTCGTACTGGTCTCCGGAGATGATCCCCTTCTTGCCGGCGGCGATCAGCGCCGACTGCATCGCGCGCCCGATCTGCGCCTGTCCCTCCAGCAGGATCGGATGGATGTTCGGGTCGTGCGGATCGCGGAACGGCGGAACGAACATCCGCGCGCCGCGGCTTCCCATCTGGTGCATGTCGTGCGTGATTTGCGGCTTGTACTCGCGGTGGATGTCGATGGCGAGCCGCGTCTCCTTCTGCGTGAACATGAACCAGTCGCGGTTGTCGTCGTGGCCGGTGTAGCGCTGGTAGAGGTCCGGATAGACTCGGTTGAGCCCGGTGTTCTCGGTGGCGTACCAATGGTCGGTGACGAGGATCTGGCCGTCCGGGTTCTGCGACGGCACCAGCAGCACGACGGTGTTGTCGAGAATCTCGCGAATCTGTGGCGACTCCTCGGTCGCCAGCCGATGGGCGATGTTGATGATCGTCTGCCCGGTGCCCACCTCGGTCGAATGGATCGCGGCGTACAGGAAATAGAACGGGACGCCCTCCCGCGCCAGCGCCTGGGCTTGCTCGTCTCGCAACCCCCGCGGGTCAGCCAGCCGGTGGTTGATATCGATCAGCCGCTCGAGGCGACCCAGGTTTTCCCGGGAGCTGAACTTGGCCAGCACGTACGGGTTGCCGTCGGTCGTCGTCCCGCGGTGCTCGTACTCGACCCGATCCGTACGATCGGCCAGAAGTTGCAGGTACTCGAGCACGCGCGGATACCGCGCGAGCTCGCCGTCGGTCCCAATCTCGAAGCCGAAGTACTGCGCAGGCGTCGGCACGGCCTGTGCGCCGGCCGTGGCGGGGAGGACGAAAAGCAACGCGACGACCGCGAGCAGGCGGATTGGCATCTTGAGCTTTCCTGCTGTGGAAATTCCGTCGACGGATGAGCAAGGCAGGATACCATGCAGGCAGCCGGCGTCCGTGCCGCGGGTCCGCTATCGCGATGGCCGGCGCGGCGCCGGGGCGGCGAGAGGTTCCTCGGCGGGCAGGAGACCGATTCCATGAAGCGCAACCAGTGGCGGGCAGGCGGTGTCGTCGCCTTCATCGGGTACGTCGCCGCCGCAGGGCTCGCGGCCCCGGCCCAGGCGCAGGACGAGCGAGCGGTGCGGCACCGCGTGCCGGCCGAGTTCATGAGCTACCTCGGCGCCGACTGGCTGGAACGGCCCGAGCGTATCGAGCAGGAGCAGCCCGAGCAGGTCCTCGACGCGATGGCGCTGCGCCCCGGCGACGTGGTCGCCGACGTCGGGTGCGGCTCGGGCTACTACGCGCGGCGCATGGCGCGGCGCGTGCAACCCGGCGGCACCGTGTACTGCGAGGACATCCAGCCCGAGATGCTCGACATCATGCGACAGCGGGCGGCGGACGAGGGGGTAACCGGCATCGAGGCCGTGCTGGGCACGCCGACGGACCCGAAGCTGCCGGCCGGCGCCGTCGACTGGATCATCATCGTGGACGTCTACCACGAGATGTCCGAC
>JAPOWL010000493.1 GCA_026707615.1 Acidobacteriota bacterium
AGCGCCGCCAACCCGTCGCAGGCTCCGGGTCGGCCCCAGCCCCACCGTCCCAGGAGCTTGCGCCGCGGAACTGCACTGCGTTGCTTTCTGCGGCGCAAGCTCCTAGCGCCGCCAACCCGTCGCAGGCTCCGGGTCGGCCCCAGCCCCACCGTCCCAGGAGCTTGCGCCGCGGAACTGCACTGCGTTGCTTTCTGCGGCGCAAGCTCCTAGACTCGAATCCGATGCTCACGCGGCTTGCGCGGCTCCTCGTCCTCTCGGGCGCCGCGATCCTGGCGACAGCATGCGGGACGGCGGTTCCGGCGGCACCCCGCCCGGCGGCCGTCGAGGTGGACGCCACGGGCGCCACCGACATCTTCCACGAGCCGGACTACCGCATCGTCGAGGAGACCGTGCCTCGCCGGTCGACGCTCGCGGACCTCCTCGAGGCGCACGAGTTCGACCGCAACGCCGCGAGCACGTTCGTCGACGCCGTCCGCACCGTCTTCGATCCGCGCCGGCTCCGGAGCGGCAACGAGTACCGCTTCGTGATCGGCAGCGACGACGCGTTCCGGCGCTTCGAGTACCACGTCGACGAGGATGCCTTCCTCCGCGTCACCGGCCGCAACGCCGAGTGCGCCGGGTACTGCGCGGAACTCGTTCCGTACCCCAAGACCCGCGAGGAAGCGGCTCTCCGCGGCGCCATCGACGCGTCGCACTCGTCGCTGGTCGCGGCCATCAACGGCGGCGGCGAGAACGTGCTGCTCGCCATACAGATGGCGGAGATTCTGAGCGGCGAGATCGACTTCAACAACGACCTCCGTCGCGGCGACCGCTTCGACGTGCTGTTCGAGAAGGTCTACCGCGAGGAGCACTTCTCCGGGTACGGCGACGTGCTCGCGGCCGAGTTCGTCAACGACGGCCGGGAGATCCGCGCGTTCCGCTTCCACGTGCCGGGCGAGACCGAGGCGCAGTACTTCGACGCCGAGGGGCGGTCGGTCAAGCGGCTCTTCCTCCGCTCCCCGTTCCGCTTCGAGCCGCGGATCACGTCGCGGTTCTCGTACCGGCGGCTGCATCCGGTGCTGGGCGGACACCGGCCGCACCTCGGGGTCGACTACGGGGCACCGACCGGCACGCCGGTCATCGCCGTCGCCAACGGCAGCGTCGTCTCGGCGGGACGGAGCGGCGGCTCGGGCAACATGGTGCGCCTGCGGCACACCAACGGCTACGAGACGTACTACCTGCACCTGTCGGCGTTCGCGCCGGGCATCCGGCGGGGCGCACGCGTCACGCAGGGTCAGATCATCGGGCGCGTCGGTTCCACCGGGCTCTCGACCGGACCGCATCTCGACTACCGCATCCGGAAGAACGGCACCTTCGTCAATCCGCTTCTCGAGCACCGCAACATGCCGCCGGGCGACCCCGTGCCCGACGAGCATCGTTCGGAGTTCGAAGAGGTGCGGGACGCGGCGCTCGACCGAATGCGGGTCGCGCTGCCTCCCGCCGGGCCCTCCGGCGACGGGGCCTGACGGGCCGGGCCGATCCGGAATCCGACCTCCCACACCGACGGACTCGTCAGCTCGTGGCAACCATCCGCCCGTTTCGCGCTCTCCGTCCCGTTCCCGAGGCGGCCGCTGCCGTCGCCTCCGTGCCCTACGACGTGGTGGACACGGCGGGGGCGCGCGAGCGCGCGGCCGGCAACCCCCTGAGCTTTCTCCACGTGACGCGGGCGGAGATCGACCTGCCGCCCGGAACCGACCCGTACTCGGACGCCGTCTACCGGCGCGCCGCGGCCAACCTCGGCGAGCTGGGCCGGCGCGCTCCGCTCGTCGACGACGACGCGCCGTCCCTCTATCTGTACCGGCTGCGGGCGGGCAGCCACGAGCAGACCGGCGTGGCGGGCTGCTTCTCGCTGGCGGAATACGAACGCCACGTCGTCAAGCGCCACGAGAAGACGCGTCCGGACAAGGAGGACGACCGCACCCGCCACATGCTGGCCCTCGGCGCGCAGACCGGCATCGTGTTCCTGGCGTATCGCGCCGCCGGGGCGGTCGATGCCGTGGTGCGGCGCGGGACTGGCGCGCCTCCGCTCCTCGACGTCCCGGCCGCCGACGGCGTGCGCCACACCGTGTGGCGGCTCCGTCCGGCGGACACGGCCGCGCTCGTCGAGGCCTTCGCGGCCGTCCCGTCCCTCTACATCGCCGACGGCCACCACCGCGTGGCGAGCGCCGCGCGCGCCCGCGACGGGCTCGGCCCGGCCGTCGCCGCCGACTCCGAGGCGCCCGCGCATTTCTTCCTCGCCGCGGCCTTCCCGGACTCCGAGACCCGCATCCTGCCCTACAACCGGACCGTGGCCGATCTCGGGGGCCACACCCACGAGGCGTTCGTCGAGGCGGTGCGCGCCGGTTTCGCGGTGCGGGCGGTGGAGCCGCCGGCCGACGCGCCGCCGCCCAGGGGGCAGGTGGACGTCTATCTCGCCGGGCGCTGGCACCGCGTCGATCTGGGGGCGGGGCGCGAGGCCGCCGACGTGTCGGGCCGGGCCGCCGAACTCGACGTGGCCCGACTGCACGACCGGCTGCTCGGCCCGCTGCTCGGGATCGGCGACGTGCGCAGCGACCCGCGCATCGCCTTCGTCGGCGGGGCCGGCGGCACCGCGGCGCTCGAGCGGGCGGTGGACGGCGGCGACGCGGCCGTCGCGTTCTCGCTCGCGCCGGTGACGCCGGCGGAGCTGCTGGCCGTGTCCGACGCGGGCGAGATGATGCCGCCCAAGTCGACGTGGTTCGAGCCGAAGCTGCGCGACGGGCTCCTCATCCACCGCATCGGCGGATCGACGCCCGACCCGCGCGCGGGGGCCGGCGGAGGCCCGGACCGATGAGCGGACCCGCGGAGCGCGTGTACAACTTCGGCGCCGGGCCGGCCGTGCTGCCCGAGCCGGTGCTCCGGGAGGTGCAGGAGCACCTGCTCGCTCTCCCCGGCACCGGCATGTCCGTGCTGGAGATCAGCCACCGGTCCGCCGCGTTCGAGGAGATCCTGACCTCGGCGGAGACCGGCATCCGGGCGCTCGCGGGCGTGCCCGACGGGTACCACGTGCTGTTCCTTCAGGGCGGCGCGACGCAGCAGTTCGCGATGGTGCCGATGAACCTGCTGGCGGCCGGGGCCGCGGCCGACTACGTGGTCACCGGATCGTGGGCGCGCAAGGCGGCGTCCGAGGCCCGCAAGTTCGGGACCGTCCGGGTGGCGGCGACGACCGAGGCGGACGGCTTCACGCGCGTGCCGGTCCCCTCGGAGCTGGTGCTGACGCGCGGCGCGGCGTACGTGCACCTGACGTCGAACAACACCATCGCCGGAACCCAGTGGGGGGAGATTCCCGAGACCGGGGACTCGCCCCTCGTGGTCGATGCATCGTCGGACATCCTGAGCCGGCCCATGGACGTGGCGCGGCACGGCCTCATCTACGCCGGGGCGCAGAAGAACCTGGGGCCCGCGGGAGTGACCGTCGTGATCGTCCGGGACGAGCTCGTGCGGCGCGCCCCGCAGGGGCTGCCGACCCTGATGCGGTACGAGACGTTCGCGGACAGCCGCTCGCTCCACAACACGCCGCCGGTGTTCGCGATCTACGTCGTCGCCCTCGTCACGGCCTGGATCCGCGACGCGGGAGGTCTCGACGAGATGGAGCGCCGCAACGAGCGCAAGGCGCGGGCGCTCTACGACGTCATCGACCGCTCGTCGTTCTACCGCGGGACGGCCGAGCCGGCGAGCCGCTCGCGCATGAACGTGACGTTCCGGCTCCCGACGCCGGAGCTCGACGCGCGCTTCGTTCGCGAGGCCGCGGACGCCGGGCTCGCGGGCCTCAAGGGCCACCGGTCGGTCGGCGGACAGCGCGCGTCGATCTACAACGCGTTCCCCGAGGCGGGCGTGGCCGCCCTGGTCGACTTCATGCGGGAGTTCGAGCGGACGCGCGGCTGAGGCGTCTGCGCGCGGAGCCGCCAGGCGACGATCGGCGGCCGGGTGGGTCCCCGGACAGGATAAGATGGAAGGCTGAACTCGAAACCCGACACTCAGACAGGGAAAACGCGCATGTCAGCAAGCACACACGAACTGACCGACGGCAACTTCGCCGAATCCGTCATCCAGTCGCCGAAGCCCGTGCTCGTCGATTTCTGGGCCGAGTGGTGCGGCCCCTGCCGCATGATCGCGCCGACGGTCGAGGAGCTGGCCGGCGACTACGCGGGACGGGTGACGGTCGGCAAGCTCAACGTCGACGCCAACCCGGCCACGGCGGGTCAGTACGGGGTGCGATCGATTCCGACGCTCCTCCTCTTCAAGGGCGGCGAGGTGGTCGAATCCGTCGTCGGGCTCGCGGACAAGGGGCGTCTCCAGGCGATCATCGACAAGCATCTCGAGCCGGTGGCGGCCGAAGTCGAGCGCGCGAGCTGAGGGCGGCGGCGGCCGGAGTTCGGAGCACAGGGCCGGCGCTGCGCGCGGGATGCGACTCCCGCGCGCATGCCGTGGTGACGGGGGAAGTGCCGTAGCCTCCTCGCGTGGGGCGCCGGCACCCGTGCAGAGCCGGAGGCGGTGCCTACCAGCGCGGTTCGCGCCGTCCGCCGCCGTAGCCGCCGTCCATGGGTCCCGGCCCGGACCCGGAGTCCATGGGGCGCGGAGCACGCGGGCGGGCTTCGTTCACGGCCAGACGCCGTCCCTGGAACTCGGTCTGATCCAGGCTGGTGATCGCCTTCTGGGCGTCCTCGTCATTCACCATCTCGACGAAGGCGAATCCGCGCGGGCGGCCCGTGTCGCGGTCGGTCACCACGTACACGGAGTCGATCTCGCCCACCTGCGCAAACAGATCCCGCAGATCGGCCTCTCCTGCCGAAAAGGGGATGTTCCCGACGTACAGTCTTCGACCCATTCACGAACTCCTTCTCTCCAATACGCCTAGCCGAGCGCGTCAGCACTCATCGCTGCGGAACCACCTGAGACGGAGGAGCGCGCTACGGGGTCTCGTCGGCTCTCGATGCGGGTGAAGCGAGCAGGCTGGCAACCACGAACCGGGCCAGACTACCTTGAGACGCCACGGATTGCAAAGGGAATCTCGGAGTACCTCCCGTGTTCCGGATTCTGTCGCACCCGCGGCGTGCCGCCCGGAACCACGGCGCGCGGATGACGCGGCCACCCGCGCCCGCCTCGGCGCTCCCGACGCGCCGCCGCCTGGAGTAGGCTCTAGCGTGCGCCAACGGCGGAGGCGACGGCGCACGTGCGGCCGGGCATGGGCTCCATGACCCGACCTCGTCGGCATGATTCGGCACCCGGGCGAGGCGCAGGGCAGGTGCACGTCGCGGCACTGCGTCTTACCGGGAGACCATGAACTGAACAGAGAGGTGACGACGTGGCAACAGCAGTGACGCGTTGGCGGTGGGCGGTGGTGGTCCTGGCCGCGTTCGCGGCGGTGGCGGCCCTTCCGGCGGGGCTCGGACCGCTTGCGCCGGTGGCGGCCGAGTCGGCGGCGGCCCGCGATCTCGAGGCGGCCGCTCCGGCCGATGTCGGCGTCTCCCCCAAGCGACTCGAGCGCCTGGCGGCCGGGATGCAGGGAATGGTCGACGACGGGAAGCTTGCAGGGGTGGTGACGCTGCTCGCGCGCGGCGGAAAGCTGGTCCATTCCCACGTCGCCGGCGTGCAGGACGTCGAGAGCGGCGCGCCGATGGCGCGCGACTCCATCTTCCGCATCTACTCGATGACGAAGCCGATCACCGGCGTCGCCCTGATGATGCTGCACGAGGAAGGCAAGTGGCGGCTGAACGATCCGGTGTCGCGCTACATCCCCGGGTTCGCGGACCTCAAGGTGCACGTGGGCTCCAACCCCGACGGCTCGCCGCGGGTGGTCGACGCGGAGCGTCCGATGACCATGGCCGAGCTGATGTCGCACGGCGGAGGCCTCGCCTACGGGCTCGGGACGGCGAACTACGTCGACCGCCTCTACCGCGAGCACAACGTGCTGAACGCCGACGCGCCGCTCGAGACGATGATCGACAAGCTCTCGAACCTGCCGCTCCTCGCCCAGCCGGGGACGCGCTGGTACTACAGCATCGGCGTCGACGTGCAGGGCTACCTCGTGGCGAAGCTCTCCGGCCAGCCGCTCCCGGAGTTCTTCGCCGAGCGCATCTTCGAGCCCCTCGGCATGGTCGACACCGGCTTCTACGTTCCGGAGGACCAGCTGCACCGCGTCGCCCGCATCCACGAGGAGGCGGAAGACGGCGGCCTCGCGCTGTCCGCGATGGGCGGCCCCACCCGGACCGCGATGCCGGCCGGCCCGTCCGGCGGGGGCGGCCTGTGGGGCACCGCCGACGACTACCTGCGCTTCACGCAGATGCTGCTGAACGACGGCGAGCTCGACGGCGTTCGCCTGCTCGCCCCCCGCACCGTCGAGCTGATGCGCACCAACTTCCTCTCGCCGGAGGCGCTGCCCACGATGCGCCCCGGGCAGGGCTTCGGCCTCGACTTCGCCACCGTGCACGATCCCGCCGCCGCCGGCGAGCCCTACGCCAAGGGTTCCTACTACTGGGGCGGCGCGGCCGGCACCTGGTTCTGGATCGACCCCAGGACCGACCTGACCTTCGTCGGCATGATCCAGCACCGTGGCACCGCCGTCCGCGAGGTGCAGGGCATCTCGCGCAACCTGACCTACCAGGCGGTCGTGCACTGACGCGGGCCTGACGCGGCAGGCGGACGGGTGGGCACCCGGGCCGGCCCGTCCGCTTGCCCGCGTAGCCGGCGAGGGCGCGGAAGCGCAGGTGGTTCGCGGCGAGCGGGAAAGCCAAGCCTTCCTGCAAAGTGACAGATGGCGAAGAAGAAAGACCAGAAGAAGGGCGTGTTCTGCCTGGAAGGCCCGTGGTGGGGTGTCAAGGACAGGACCAGCGTGGAACCGGTGCTGCGGCTTCTGGAGACGCTCAGTGACTACAGGGTTCCGTACCTCCACTTCGACGTCGGGACGCGCGAAGAGTTCGACTTCTATCTGAAGAAATGGGTGGGAGCCTCGTTTCGAGAGACACATCCGATTCTCTATCTCGCCTTCCATGGAGACTCTGGCGAGATCAGCGTAGGCGAGGGCCGCGGGGCCTCGGTGACCCTGGACGAGCTCGCGGAGCGGCTCGAAGGTGGCTGCAAGGGGCGCGTCATCCACTTCGGCTCCTGCGCCACGGCGGCCGCGCACGGTCGCGAGCTGAAGAAGTTCCTCGCTCGGACCGAGGCGCTGGCCGTCTGTGGGTACAGAGAAGAGGTTGGCTGGCTGGAGTCCGCCGCGTTCGACATGCTCGTGCTCGGACGTCTCCAGGGCGCGTCCTTCGTCCAGGTCAGCAGCCTGGAGAAGTTCGACCGAGAGCTGAGGAGCACGGCATCCGGCCTGCACAAGGAGCTCGGCTTCCGAATGTGGTGTCGGGACTGAATCCGCTCCTCGTGAGGAGGCATTGAGTAGTGGCCGGGCGCGCGGACCAGCATCGCGAGTGGAAATGCCTGAGCGTTCGGCAACCGTTCGCGTGGGCCATCATCAAGGGCGCGAAGGACGTCGAAAACCGCGGTCAGATGCGGAAGTACGTGGGCAGGCTCTACATACACGCCGGCCGTACCGAGATGACCGACCGCATCGACAACTGCGTGAAGTGGTTGCGCGGGGCCCGGGGTCAAGACAACAGGCGTTTCAACTCGTCGACGAACGTCCGCGTATCACCGAAGTAGTTTGGATAGGCGCGCCGCAGTGAGGCCAGGGAGTCGGCCGCCACGAGGACAACGTCCCCGCCTTCGGCGGCGAGGTGCTTCTCCTGCTCCAGGTAGTCTCGCATGCCGGCAGCCAGTTGCCTGCCAGAGTAGGACCATAGCGTGACGGTCGACCGCTCCGGTTCGAGCGCGAGCAGAACATAACCGTTCGGCGGAACGTCCTCGGCACTCGTGGCGCTCAGTGCTACGCCGAAGGCGAGGAGTCGCTTCTCCACCCGCAGGGCGCCCATGGCCCTTCGAGTATCCGCGGCGAGCCTGCCCGGGTCGCCGGGCACGTTCGGCCCCGTGGGGCTGCCCTCCTCCTGCGCGAAGACCGATCCCGCGAGCTCGAAGAAGCGCAGCCAGTTCCCGGGTCCCTCGCTCGACTTGAGAGACTGGCCCAGGAAGGTGCCCACGGTCTCCACCGCCGTCGCCCAGGCGTGCTGCAGATCGGTGCGCAGCTGGATCTCGATATGCAGGCCGTCGTACGCCGGGTGCCGGGCGCTGCGATAGCGATAGACGAGGTGGATGCCGCGGTATCCGGACGCCTTGGGCTCGCGTATGTAGTTCTTCTCGGTCACGAAGGCGTGCTTCGCGCGCTTCTCCCGGGCTCGGTAGCGCCGCCACAGGTCCTCGACCGCGGTCAGGTCGGACAGGACCGCCCGGACGCCCCCGATGTCCTGCATCCGGGAGAGCCTCATGGAGGAATAGCGCCGCAGCTTCCCGATGATGGACGGCGTCCGCTTCAACCGTTGCGCGACGACGGCGTCCAGGGCGCCCATCCGCTTCACGCGATCCCGCAGCACGACCTGGAAGGTGTTCAACGGGAAGCTGTGCGCCGCCCGCCAGCTGTTGACGACGTCGAGGGCGTGACCGATCTGGAGCACGTCGGCCAAACCGCCGTTCCGGGCAAGCAGTCGGCCGGCGCGGTCCACCTCGCCCCGGGTCACCGACGGCACGGCCCATTTCGACGGCGTCATGACGACCTTTCCACTGTACCAGCCCACCCGGAGGCCGGGGACCGTCCGTCGCACCGCGTATGATCCAGTCCGTGGGAGCGTGGGCGCCGTGCCGGCGGTCGGCCGGCGGCCGGGCACACCCAGGACAACAAGGAGAGTTCGTGACCGGTGAGAGCAACCTCGCAGTGTTCTGCGACTTCGAGAACATCGCGCTCGGCGTGCGGGACGCCAAGCTGACGCACTTCGACATCCGGCCCATCGTGGAGCGGCTGCTGCTGAAGGGGAGCATCGTCGCCAAGAAGGCCTACTGCGACTGGCAGCGCTACAAGGAGCACAAGGCGACGATGCACG
Source organism: Acidobacteriota bacterium (assembly GCA_026707615.1). Classification (GTDB taxonomy): domain Bacteria; phylum Acidobacteriota; class Vicinamibacteria; order Vicinamibacterales; family UBA8438; genus JAGWAJ01. The sequence continues at coordinate 9,033 of JAPOWL010000493.1, forward strand.
AGTCGGCGTTCGAGCTGATCGAGATCCCGCACGCACGGCAGTCGGGCAAGAACTCGGCCGACATCCGGATGGTCGTCGACGCCCTCGACCTCTGCTACACGAAGGAGCACATCGATACGTTCGTCATCGTCTCCGGCGACTCCGACTTCTCGCCGCTGGTGAGCAAGCTGCGCGAGAACGCCAAGTCGGTGATCGGGGTCGGCGTGAAGAACGCGACCTCGGACCTCCTGGTGAACAACTGCGACGAGTTCATCTTCTACGACGACCTCGTGGCGGAGAAGCAGCCGGCTCGCCGGAGGTCGCGCGGCCGGGCCCGTGGCAAGGCAGGCGCATCGGCGGACAAGACGGACCGGAAGACGCCGGCGGCACCCGCGGACGATCCGGCCCAGAAGGGCCTGGACCTCGTGGTCCAGACGGCCGAGGCGATCTATTCCGAGCGCGGGGATCAGGCCAAGCTGTGGGGCTCGATGATCAAGCAGACCCTGAAGCGGCGGCGCCCGGGCTTCAACGAGTCGGCCTACGGGTTCCGGTCGTTCAACGACCTGCTCGAGGAGGCGCAGTCGCGCGGCCTGCTCGATCTCGACCGCGACGAGCGCTCGGGCGGCTACGTGATCACGGGCATCGGCGGCGAGTAGGAGCCAGGCGGAGCCGTCAGGCGGCGATTGGCGAGCGAGGACGGCTCACCAGGACGGCCGGCCGGACCGGGAGTTGCTGCGTTCGCGCCGTCAGTCGACGATGGGCGGCCGGGCCGGCTCAGGGGTCCGATGCGGAGCCGCGCGGTGCGGCCGCGGCCCGGGTCGCTCGCCACAACCGGAGCGCGGCCGGGAAGTCCCGGTCGGCGAGGGCGGCGAGCGCCGCCGCGACGAGGCTCCCCGGGCACCGGTGGAGCGCGCAGGCGCGAGCGGCCTGCTCGCGGGCGGCGGCGCGGTCGCCGCGGTCGAGCGCGGCGAGGGCCTGCCGGCGGCAGCGGGCGGCGGCCTGCTCGACGGCCAGGACCTGGCGGAGGTCGGTCCGGCAGCGGTGGCAGGCCAACCCGCCGGCGTGCCGGGCCCCGCAGGTCGGACAGTGCTCCATACCGCCTACTCGAGGTAGAACAGGATCTCGTCGAGCTTGCCGCGGAGCTCGGACGCCCGGTCGGCGCGGCCCTCCCGGACGGCGTCCCGCAGGTCCTCCATGAGGTCGATCATCTCCTCCCGATCCTCGGCCGGGGCGGCGTCGAGCGCGCGCTCGGCCCGTGCCAGCGTCTCCTCGACGACGCGGGCGACGTCCGCAGGGACGGAAGCCGCCGGCTCGCCTTCTCCGGTTCCGGCGGCGGCGGCCCCCGTCGAGGCCAGGCTCTCCCCACCCGCCTCGTCCCAGAGCGCCGAGACCCGTTCCCGGGCGGCGCCGAGCGCCTCGTCGGTGGAGCGCCCGAGGGCATTCTCCACCACGCCCCGGATCTCGCGCCCGGTGGCCCGCTCCCGCGCGTGGACGTGGAGCAGGCCGTCGAGGTCCAGGCTGTAGGTGAACAGCAGGCCCTGCCCGTGGGCGTCCCGGCGCCGGTTCAGCCCGCTGAACAGGAAGGTGCCGATCTCCACGTTCTTCAGGGCGTCCGGATCCTCGCCCTGGTAGACCTTGATGTCCACTTCCTCCTGGTCCTCGAAGACGGTGTAGAACACCTCGGTGCGCGTGGCCGGCAGCTTGCTGTTGCGCCGGATGAGCGGCACGAACTGGTGGGCGTACGGCATGCCGTGGAGCTCTCCCGCCGCCCGCGTCCCGAACGTGTACGGCGTGATGTCGACCAGCACGGCCTGCATGTCGTGGCCCATCTCGATCCCCGCCTGCACGCCGGCCCCGAGCGCGACGCAGAGGTCGGGATCGACCTCTCCGTGCGGTTCCTGCCCCAGTCGCTCGGCGAGCGCGGACGCGATCCGCGGAATGCGGGTGGATCCGCCGACCAGCAGCACGCGGTCGAGCTGGCTGGGCCGCACCGCCGCGTCCTGGAGCGCCGTGGTCACGGCCTGGAGCGAGCGGTCGACGAAGGGCTGGAGGTCGCGCTCGAAGTCGGCGCGGCTCAGCTCGCAGGCGAGATGCCTGGCCTCGCCGTCCACCGAGCCGACGTGGTCCTCCTCGACCCGCACCCAGGGCCGGTCGGAGAGCTCGATCTTCGCGCGCTCGGCCGCCTGCCGGAGCCGCGCCTGCAGGAGGCGGTCCTCCCGGGCGTGCTTCAACTCCAGCTCCGTCTCGAGGTGGGCGTTGAGGCGCTCCAGGATGAGCGCGGCGAAGTCGTCGCCGCCGAGCTGGGTGGCGCCCGCGGTGGCGCGGACCTCGACGACGCG